>JAVBSD010000398.1:0-16048 GCA_031547325.1 Victivallaceae bacterium
TCCGTCGGAGCGATTGCTTTTCGTCATCATTTTGCAAGATTTCTTTCGCTATAAACACCTTTTCTTGCAATAATATACCACGAATTTTCAACTTTTTCCATTGACAGTCAAGGATTTGAACGGTTTTTCATAGCCGACTAACATACAACTCAATCCAGTCGAGCACCTCCTGGCGCGGGATATCAGCCACGGCTTCCTGCGCCGCATCTGCTTCATCCGCTTCCCGGTGAGCTTCGTCGAGTTCAAACAAGCCTGAAAAAGTGGGGGGACTTTTGGGGGGATCGCCAAGGAAAGTAAAATCGGTATAAAATGGGCTATTTGAGGCTAACGAATCGGAATTACGGGCAAAAAAAATGGTGGGCGTTACAGAACTCGAATCTGTGAACTCCACGATGTCAACGTAGATTTTTACGCACAAATTTCCATTTTGTAGTTGATTTTGTAGTGAATCGAATGTATAATAATATCAGGGACCAGAATCAACTATAGCGAGGTATTTCAATGGCTTTAATCCTGCGTGGCGGCAAATGGCACTATGACTTCACTGTCGGGGGTGAGCGTTTTCAGGGGGCTACCGGGTTCAAAGAAAACGAAAAAGCCAAGGCCCTGGGCGTAGAAGAAAAGCGCAAGGTCGAAGTTCGCGAAGGCCACTCCATCGATATGATTTGGGAGCAGACCAAACGAAAAATGGCTGCGTCCCAAAACGTCGAACTTGATTTTGACTCGGTATGGGATGCGTTTTCCAGCAAAGGCATGCTGACTGCCGGCGAGGAAAGAAAAAAACTGTATGCAGGGCATATCCGTGATTTCTGTTCCTGGATGCAAGGGCAGTACCCGGCCGTAAAAGTTGTTGCCAAGGTAACGGAAGCCCACGCAAAAGAATACATCCAAGCTCTTCGCGAAGCTGCGGGGGCGAACAGTACCAAAAACGACAAGCTGGCGACATTGAAAATGCTTTTCGAGGCTTTGGGGAAAAGTGCCGGCGTCGTCGAAAATCCATTCAGCAGTATCAAGAATCTGCCGATGAATAAAATCTCCAGGGAAATCTACACCACCGAGGAACTGAAAAAAATCGGCGATAACGCCACCGGCTGGATTTATTCACTGTGCCTGACCGCCTTGTGTACCGGATTGCGTGAGGGGGATATCTGTTTATTGAAGCGCTCATCGGTCGATTTGTCGGCCGGTTGGCTGTTCATTCCACGCATCGAGAAAACCGGCAAACCGCTGGATATTCCCATCCTGCCGTCCCTGGCTGTACATTTACAGGAACGCTTGCAAGCCGGCCGCAGCGAATATGTCTTCCCCGATCTGGCAGAAAAATACCAAAAGGATTCTGCAAAAATCGGCAAGGATATCAAAGTCTTTTTTGCCGAAATCGGTATCGGCGAAACCATGAAAGAGGTCAAGGGATATGCCAAGAAAATCTCGTCCAAAGACATTCACTCGTTCCGTCATACCTTCGTCTACCTGGCGGCGCTGAACGGCATTCCGTTCCCGATCGTGCAAAGCATCGTCGGCCACGCCAGCCCGGCGATGACCCGAATTTACATGGATCATGCCGGCCGCCGCGACAAGGCAAAATACTTCGAGCAACTGCCGTCCTATCTCGCGGTCAGCGCTCCCCCGGAAACGCAAAACGCTCCCAGGAAAATCCTTACCCGGGAGCGTGTGATTGACTTTCTGGCGAAGCTCAACCCGAAAAATATCGAGCGCGCCAAGGTCCGTCTTACGGCGATGCTTCAGCGCGAGGAGAAGTAGCCGCATTTGCTTCGATGCCGTCCTTATTGACCGACAGACTGCCGGCGCGGATGGCCTGGATAATACTGGCAATGCCGTCCATATTCTGCTGATCCTTGTGGATCGACAAATAGGAGTGCGCGGTCGAGCCGGCGAACATCTTGCCGGTCGGTGTCGGGTTTTCCAGCGTCGCCATGCTGACACTGATATAGGCCGCCCAGCCGTCGTCGAAGGCGATGATGGTTTTGTTCTGGGTCGCTTCGGTGATGTTTTTGACCACCGATTCAGAGCTGACCGTCTCCCGGATCATCGCGCCGGTTTCGATGTCGAATTCCCGGACCGTGGACTGCGTCGGTGCGAAGCAGCCGGCACACAGCGCCAGCAACCACGCCAGCGCGAACAGCAGCATTGCGGTTAAGAATTTTCGGTTCATTCGACCACCAACCAATCCTCCAGCAGCATGTCGGACTGCGACGCCTGCCAGCCGGTCAGAATAGCCCAGCGGCCGGTACTGTCGTGGGTGAACATGCAAATAGTTCCGAGCGCCTGTATGCTGCCGCCGTTGGCTTCCGCCAACTCTTTCAGCATCGGGTCCTTGCACCACTCCGCTTGAACCTCCACCGCCGGTTTGAGCCACAGGAACATGCCTTTGCCGTTCCATCCCTGCCGGGCGACCTTCTTGCCCGCCTTGAGCGCCTCAATTGCCTGTCCGAAATTCATTTTCTTCAGTCCTTTCTACTGGTTGTTTTGCACGGGCACGCGGCCCGGCGTTTTTCGCAGGTTTTATGCGAAACCTTCTTTTTATCGATCCTGCTGATACAGTCTCGGATTTTGTCGAGCTTTTTCCATAGTACCGCAATGCCTCCGATAAACGGCAAAATCATTGCCAGCCAGCGCAAAAGCCCATCGGCGAACGCTTCCATCACTTCACCGCCTCCCGATGCCACTCAATGAGCCGGCGGTTGTGTTCGATCAGTTCGGCGGGCTTATTCCATGCCGTCCAACCGGCGGCGCGCACTCCCGCCCATTGCAGGTTGCGGTTGATCCGGCCGACGCCGAGCGCTTCCATGATTTCGCACATGACCAGGTCCGCCTCGGGCCGGTCGACGTAGTGCGTCCCGTAAAGTCCGTCATGGACCAGGTAGGCCGCGAAGCAAAAACCCAACGGTGAGAAATGCCCCTGCAACCGCTGCGGGATACTGCCGCCGTCCGTGACGAAGCCGGGATGGATCACCATCGACCAGGTGACCCGGACGCTGGAGAATTCGGCGCGCCAGGTTTCCAATTGCCGCCAGTTCTTGCCGTCCCATTCGCCGTATCGCGCGGCGGCCGGCGCGATCAGCGGCAATTCACAGGTAAATTTCATCGTTTCGTCCTTTTGTTGAGAAGCCACGCCTCGGCCCGCTTCGCCGCCGCCTCCGCCGAATTCTCGATCTTCCAGCGCATGAAGGGCAGTTTGAACAGCAGATACCTCACCGGCGACTTGCGCCATTGAGACGCGTGCCAAAGCTCGTGAATGTACGTCGGCCAGATCAGTTCGACGTCGACCTCCATCAAGCCGATCCGATTCCGCAGGATCGAGTAATACCCCATGACGCCCGACTCGGCGCTGCATTTGGCATCCCATTCGACGTCGATGCCGGACCACGGCACCTCGTCAAGCCACGCGCCGTCGGCGGAGGCGTAGCCGTACTCCTCGGTCAGCAGCCACAATTCGGAGAGTTCATTGCATGTCATGGATTTCATTCTCCTGCATCGCGCAGTCAAATAGCGCGATTCTGTAAATTTTTTGTGTATTAGAATAAGCTCCGCCAGTGTTGTAAGAGCTAAAAAATTTCATCGCATTCGTCTGATTATTTGACGGGTTTAATCTTCTTTGCGTTAGCGTTGCTAGCGAACCAGATAGTACCTGCACTCCATCAATGTATAATTTGGCAATATTATTTGTCCAATCGAGCACTCCAACTACAACAATTCGACGCCCCCAATACGGCAAAAACGCCACGGGCACATTGACGATGGTCGCGCCATCTGAAACTCGAAACCACATCGCCGCCGTGCTGGCGTTTACTTGGTAAATACGGATTCCCATTTGAAACTCAGAGGCTGAGTTTCCGTTAATTGCTCCCTGACCAACCAAAAACCAGGTGCGCGGAGCGCCGCTAAATGGGTGATTAGGAATCTCGCATTCGCATACCATCGTGTAGTTCGACGTAGAACCAGAAAGGTCTAGGTTGGTGGCAATAAATCCACCATTGGTATTGTCACCCAATGCGTTAAGGTTTCCCCTGCTTTCAAAATACCCTTTCGATGTGTCCTGATTGTATTGAAATATCATGTTTTGTTTTACAGAAAGCGACTCTGGGTAGTTGAAAACCACCTCCCCCCTTGTCAGATTAGTCCATTTTGCTGAACGTAAAATTCCGGACTGTCTGGTCATTGTGATATTCGAGCTAGTCCAGTCTGTATTCGTTCCGGTCGCGGTACGTACCAATGCGCCGTCGAAAAAAATCTGCATCACCCCGTTGATTCGATTCAAAACAATGTGATATTCGCGGCCTATTTCTGGCGTTATAGCGTAGGAGGCAGAAGCTCCGGTAACGCCTACACTGTGATTAATGCCCTCCAAAGCTCCCGCTGTATTATAATGAATGCCCCATCCGGTTGTCCCTGAAACATAGGCGTTTTTTCGGGAATCAGATTGAATCAAACACACGACATCTAATTCATAGTTGTCTAATGGATGAGTCAAAATATAAGACCGGACACCATATTCCGCAGTGGAATTAGGATACATTTCGCTCGGCCAATCTGCGGGCTCGTGGGGAATAACCGTGTCCGGGCGGCACGGTGCCATCCACGCCCCGCCGCGCTCCGGAACAATGGCGCAAATGCAATTCGGGTGTCGGTAATACGGAAGCGTTCCCCCGCCCTCCGCCACAGTCGGAAGCGGTGTTGAGCCCATAAAGGTTTGCCATTCGCATTCCCAGGGCCAGAGAGGCGGATGACCATCGATAAAGGTCATATTCCCGTAGGATAGATAGTATATAAACCCGACGGTATCCCCGATGTACCATTGGCCGGTCCCATCGCCAAAGGACCTCACGGCAATGATGACGTCTCCGTTTACCCACCTCCCGACCCCTTGACCGAAATCGGACAACGATGTTACCGGCGTCGGAGATACGTAATTTCCGTTGGCGGCGGCAGTTCCGGCGCCGCTGACGACGATCTTCGAGTAATCGCCACCGGTGTCGGGGTCTTCTGTTTCCGGCGGCCAGATTTTCACGTCGCCGCGATAGACCTCAACGACCGGAACGCTGCCCCGAAAAATCTCCCCGACCGCCGCGCCTCCCCGGAAGATGGTCGGGAGCGGTTCGTCGCCGCCGGAATCATCGCCGGAGTCGACGGCCGCCGTAGTTACGGTCGGGACCGGGGCCGCCCCCATGACGGTGTACCAGGTTCCCAGCCACACCATGCCGCCGCCGTAGGAATAGAGGCTCCGGTAAAGTTGCGTCGTGCCGTCGTACAGATACCAGATCGAGCCCTCGGCGGCGATCGGCTTGATCGAGTAGCCGCCTTTTTGCCACCACCAGGCATACGGATCGTCATCGGGATTCTGGAGCGCGTATTCGCCGTTGGCTCCGGCGGTTCCCGCTCCCGTAACGACCAGGTCGACGGGCGCGACGGGTTTCGCGGGCACCTGGCCGGAGACGGTCGGGGCGGGCGCTGCGCCCGCGACGGCGCTCCAGGTCAAATCGGCGACATCGGCGTTGCCGCCCCCGAAAGCGCAATACAGCGTCGTATAAGCCGGCAGGGTACAGACGACCCATCCCGGCACGGTTGCCGAGTAGCAAATCCGGGCCGTGCCGTCCGGGCGCTGCCATATCCGACCGGGGCCGTAGCTGTCCGTATGGGTAATGTCGTATTGTCCGTTGGCGGCAGAAGCTCCCGCCCCCGAAACATAGAGCGTTTCGCGGTAGGCGGGAGTCGGCTCGGAGCTGGCCATGGTTCAAGCCTCCGTGATGAAGTACAGAGTATTACCGTCCTTGGTTCCGATCGCGTCGTACTGCGCCCGGGTGCCGGTCCACAGGTGAACCGCCAGGGCCAGCGGCGCGGCGGCGGTGCCGTTGCCGGTGAATTCATTGCTGGTTGTGACGCCGGCAAATTCATCCCCGGCCGCCGCGGCGACATCGGCCATGGTAGCCGCCTTGTTGGTTTCCGGGTCGTATTCGGAATTAAACACGAACACATTGTTGTTCCAGAACTCCTTGTCGGCCAAGGTCACGTGAATCGAACCATCTTCGGCGTGTTCCAGCGGCGCGTAACGCCAGCCGAAATCGTGGTCGTGGACCGCCAGCGCGTATTCGTTCATGTCGGGCAGGTCGTTGACGTTGAGGGAACTGCGATAGCCGCCCGCGGTGACGCCGTCGCCGAAGTAGACCTGCCCTTCGTCGGTGTCGAAAAGGATTGCTCCGGCCTGGGGCGTGTAAGCCAGCCGCTCTTCGTTCGACAGGTGCGGCACCACCAATTCCTCGTCGTACACCGCACCGACGACAATGTATTTCTTCTGCTGCGTCACCGGATCGTAAATGGCCGATTCCGCTTTGGTCATGCGGAGAACGCCCAGGCAGCCGCCGGTGGCCGCGCTTAAAACGAGAAGTTCCATAGATGCCTCCCTGTATCCATGAGGATGTTTGGTACTGCCGGTGTCATATTCATTCGGAATATTCCCCTTTGCCGTACATCCGATCGCGCACTTCCTTGCGGGCCTGCGTGAAGATTTTTTTGATCAATTCGATGTCGCGCTCGGTCGGCTTTCGGACGTTCAGTTGTCCGCTGCGGATGGCTGCGTTGATCTGTTTCAGCGCCAGTTGCCCGGCGTCCCTGGCGAAATCCTGATATTGCTCATTGTTGAAATAGAGTTTTTGCCCGCCGCGCTGAAAATAATAGGCCGGCACATCCGGATAGTATTCGCTGTCGGGGTGGTCCTGGTTGTAGCGCCAGATCAATTCCTCGGCTTGGTTCATGTTCGCGTCCGGCTTGACCGGCTGGATCGGAATCATCCGCATTAAAGGCCACAGAGCGCCGGCGTCGACCAGGCTGTCCTTGGGGATTTCGCGGCCGAAGTAATCGAGCCGCGGAGCCGCCCGGGTAATGCCGGCGCGATTGGTGGTGAGCCAGAATTGATCTTTCCACCATTCCAGCCCGCGCGACCGGGTGCGGTTGTCGCGGACGTTGTCGTCGAAGAGGCTGATCCCCTGCCTGACCGCATTCGGCATCCAGGAGGCGGCGAAGTTGGTGGAAAAATTCATCGCCGAGCGCTCCGGATCGGAGGCGAAACGGGAAATCTCGCCGATGCTGTCCAGGAAACTTTTTTCCACCACCAGTTGCTTGACGCCTTCGAGCAGATTTTTTGTGATCCTGGTCCCGTCGACGCCGTTCCTCGCGTGGCGCATGGCTTCGAGCCCGTCCGCGATGAAAGCCAGTCCGGTGGCCAACGGTTCGAGACGCTTATAGCTGTAATAGGTATCGCCGATCCGGATGGAATAGGGCGGCGCGATATTGGCCTTGAAGCGCGCTTCGGCGCTGCCGTAAGCCGGCGAGGTCCCGGTGATGAACGGCCGCTCGTCATCGTCGTCGAGGCCCATGAACAGCGCCACCGTCGACCAGGCCACCACCTGTTCGGCAACCCGCTGGATGTAGTCGTTGTTGAATTCGCGCTTTCCGAGCAGCCCTTTGCCGGTTTCCCAAGCCAGACTCAATGAACCGACCGGCGATTTGCGGACGCCCTGCCGCAGAATGTTGTGCGGCGTCTTGATGAAAGGCAGGAAGAACTTGAGCAGGGTGCCGCCGACGCCGCCGGCTTCGCGCCAGCGGACCAACTGCTTAACGGCCACGCCCGGATCTTCCTGAAAGGTCAGCTCCAACGCCCGAAGTCTGCCGTAATCGCTGGCGGCGCTCTTTTCGTTCGCCAACTGCTCCTGAATATAAGCGCTCAATTCCGCGCCGTCAAAACCGGCCGCCTTGCCTTCGCGATAGGCAAAAGCCGATGCTTCGGCCGGAGCCAGCAGCGCCTTGGCGAACTCGTCGGCGGCACGCAGGAAACGCCCCGGGACGCGGACCGCCCGCCCGAGCTTGCCGCCGATGGCGGTCCGGGCGATCTCGATTTTGCCTTCCGGCGTCAATGCCTCCTGGTCAAACGACAGCTTGGCGCGTTCCCAGGCATTCCGCCAGTCGAGCGCTTTGGTCATTTCCCGGAACTCCCCGAAAGTCGCCGCATCCTTGCGCCGCGCCGCAATATTGACGGTGGCTTCGGCCAGACGCTTGACGCCCAGCTCGTAGACGGCATTGGCGGTGTTGCCGAGGGTGTTGGCCGCGTGGGTCTGCGGCGCGGACAGGATCGAATTGATCCACCACTCATAGGCTTTGTCGAGCTTGGAGGCGCGTTCCGCGGCCATGGCGCGCAACAGCCGGTCGAGCTGTTTCGGGTTGTTGACGATCTCCGGCGGGAGCTGCCCGGGGTCGATATCGTAACGGTCGATGATCTCCTGGCGGACATCGTTGCCCGGCTTGGCCTGGTCGATCTTGGCGAGAATGGCGTTGACGTGGGCCTGAATCGAATCGATGGAATCCATATCCAGCAGCCCCAGCCGCCGCGCCGCCAGGGCGCTGCCGGCGTTATACCCGGCCTTGATGTACATGTCGGCGATTTTCGCGCGGCTTTCCGGAGCCAGGGTCCGATAAGCGTCCGAGTTCAATACCACCTGCGCCGCCCGCTGCGCCACGTCGGAACCGATGGCGAAATCGCCGTCCAGCAGCGCTTTGATCGTCCCGTCCAGACCGCCGAAGCGCACGATATGCTCGGCCGCCTGGCTGTTCAGCGTGGCGTTGTTCTTGGGCTCATAGGGGACTTGCAACCGGTCCTGATGCTGGTCCTGCACTTCGCCGGGTTCGCGAATCGGGTTGACCTGCCGATGCTTGCGTTTCAAGGAATATTCGTTTTCGCTCTTGACATCCGGCGAATCCGGGGGTATAATAACGTCAGAGGCATTGTTGAGGCGGCCAGAGTCTTCGGACAGTAACCGTGGGTCCGGCAATGCCTCGAATTCTGTCAACTTGTGGTCATAGTAGTTTTTATCCTCGCCGAAGTGCTTGACCACCATTCGGGCATTGTACGCCCCTTCTCCTTCGAATTGTACCGGGACGTTGAAATAGGAAATCCGGTCGCCGCTTTTGCCTGCTTCAACGTCGGCGTCATGATCGAACTTTGCCTTTTCGAGCATTTCGGCAATATAAGGCAACGTCCGGTAATGCAGATCGCGTGGATAACCTCCCCGGTTCCGATAAAGATGGTTCAGTGTTTCTTTTAGCCCGGTTGCCGGGACGCTGATGCTCCATCCCTTGTCCGCGTTGACCGGCCTGGGGGTTCCATGATAATATTCCTTCAGCCAGTTTCTCAAATTTTTCAGATTCTCCGGTCCCGGCATATCCGGCGGAATTTCGCCGACCTTGACGCCTGCAACTTCCTGTTCCCGCTTCAAGGAATAGTCGACCGCCCCGGACATTTCCGGCGCGACCAGGCGGTTGAGGGCCCGGACCTTTTCGCGCTCCATGCGCTTGGTGGTCTCCTTCTTGCCGAAGATCGGGCGGAAACGTTCGAACTCTTGGACCAGGCCGGGAATCCGCGCCCTTTCCTCCTCGGAGGCCAGCGCGTTCAATTCGCCCTCAAACTCCTCCAGCCAGCCGTCGAAGTTCTTCGGCACTACGGCGGCCGGGGCGCTGTCTTCAAAAAGCTCCGGCGCGGCTTCCGCCGCCCGGCGTTGCGCCTCTTGCGCCTCCCGGGCCTCGCTCCGTTCCTCTTCTGCCCGGCGCGCCTCCTGCTCCTCGGCCGTTTCTCCGACCAGTTGAAAGTCGCCGGCGTCCTCCGCCGTACTCAACAGCGGCGCGACCGGATTCTCGAAACGGCCGGGGTCCACCGTTTGTTCGGAGCTTTTGTTCGGAGCTTCCACCGTTTGTTCGGAGCTGACCTGTTGATCCAGCCCGGCTTCGTGCAGCAGTTGCGAATAGAGTTCGGTATCGGTATGCCAATTTTCCCATGCCTGTTGTTCCTGCAAAGTTTTTTGCAGCCGCTTTTCGGCATTCCGGCCGACTTTGACATCGCCCTTCGCAGCGGCGTCGGGGTTTTTGACGGCCTGGCGCACCGCCCGGACCTTGTCGGCAATCTCGGCAATATGCCGCGCCGCCAGCTTGCTCAAAATCTCCGCCGTCCGGATCGCCGAATCGTCAAAGCCGAAAAGATCACCCTGCACGTTCTGCTGCCGGGGCGTCTTGGAGAGCAGCTTGAGGAATTCTTTCAACTGGCCGGCCGGCATGGTCCTGGCGGCGCGGATGCCGGCCGCTTCGGTCGCTTCGTCGCCACGGGCGATTTCGGCGACGGCGGCGGCCTTGGCGTCGGAAATATTGCCGGACCGGTAAAGGTCGAAGAGATTGTCGCCGGCATAGCGGCCGATTTGAAAGCCCAGGCGGCCTTTTTCCCGCGCCAGGATGCCTTCATGACGCGCCGTCTCCTCGGACATGTTTTCGCCGCGCACGAATTGCGCGTAATCGATCACGTCGCCCTGACCGTCGCGAATGTTGATAAGGATGCCGTTGCGCCGGGCCTGTTCGGCGGTCACGCCGTCCGTTTCGCGATCGACGATGGCGTTGACCGCTTCCACCTGGTTCTCGTTGGCCAACTGGAAACGGTGGTGCCCGTTGACCACGAATTTCCGGCCGTCCGCATCTTCCCAGACGTACAGGTTGCCGGCGGTGATCGGGTCCCACTTTCCGCCGATCTGGTTGCCGGAATCGACGCCGGTGATTTTGTCGGCTTTGCTCTTGAACTGGAAACGCGCCGGGTCGACCTCCAGCCCGGACAACGGCACACTCTGTACCTGGTGCTGTCCCTGAACGCCGACCACGTTCTCGGCCTCGGTGCTGGTGCCGGTCCGACGCTTGTATTCGGCCAGCGCCGCCGCCGCCGAGTCGCGCAATTCAGCCATGTTGTCGAAGAGCTGTTTGGCTTCCGGGGTGCCGATTTCTTTCAGCTTCGACCGGATCATCTTGATGAAATCGGTCAAGGCGTCGATGAACTTCTTTCCCATTCCGGCGTCCATGGTCTCCGCCTTGGCGACGACCTCCTGCCAGAACTCCGGCTGCGTCCACATTTTCCCGAAGGTATCGGCGTTGAATTCAACCGCGCCCTGTCCGTCCGGATAGCCGGCGGCGGCGTAATCGGCCTCGGTCCCGGCCATCGCCTGACGGCCTTCTTTGTTGATGCCGCTGCCTAAAAGCGCGTCGAAGGATTCGATCAGGTCCGGGTGGCGTTTGTTGAGAAAATGCTTGAACTCATGGCCCAGGGTCTCCAGCGGATTCACTTCGGAGTCGGAGCGGTCGAGCCAGATTTCGCCGGCGCGATCGTCGTACCAGCCGTTGACCTGGTTGCCCCGGGCATCCTGCGCCGCCGGCGCGTCCGCTTCGTCGAAGTAACGTACCTTCAAGCCGAGTTCGCCGGAGACCTTTTCGATCAGTTGCGCCGAAGCCGGGACGGGCCGGGCGATCTCCTGATTGGCCGCGACGGTTTCCGGCTGAACAACCGTACCCGGGGCCATTTTAACGGCGGCTTCGGGAGCCGTCCGGGCAGCCGTCGCGACGGCCGGTCCGGGGGCGGTCGCGGAGTTTTGACGGGCGGAATCGATCTTCGCTTCGCCGGCCTGTTGCCGATGGCCGATGCCGCCGAATGGCAGGCCCAGGGCCGTGCCGCCGATGAAGCCTTGTCCCATCGCATCGGCCAACTCGCCCATTTTGAATTGCGCGGTTTTATCGCCGGCAAAATTCCGCCACATCCATTGGTTGGCATATTGCAGCCCCTCTTCCGCGGCCTCTTCCGCGCCGTTCCGCAAAGCGGACTGTCCGGTGCGAATCCAGAAATTGCGCGCCGCGCTTTTTCCCATCTGTTTGGCGCTGTCGTTGAGCATCTCCATGACCAGGCGTTTTTTGGCCCCGCCGCTGAGTCTGCCGAGCGCCCTGCCGACTCCCGGCACCGTACCGAGCGCCGCTTCGATGGCGGCGTCGATCGCCGATTCGCCGGCGGCCAAGGCCCGGATTTCGCCTTCCGAATACTTGTCGCCGTACAATTTTCGATTGTTCTGAATGTTTTCGCCGTAGGAGACGCCAAAAGCGGCGATTCCGGCCCCGATCGCGGTGCCGATTCCGGGCCCGCCGGCCGCGGTGCCGATGGCCCCCCCCGCGATCATCCCGGGAGCGATGACGGCGGTGCTGCCGGCGGCTTCGCCGACGATGCGGGTGATTTTGCTGCCGGTCGATAAATAGTCCGGTTCGGCCCAATGCCGGTTGCGGCGCAGCACGCCGTCGAAATAATCCTGCATGCCGCTGCCGAGCCCGTGTTCGTTGGCGGTGGCTCCCAATCCGCGCAGACCGGAAACGGCGGTGGAGGCGAATCCCTGCCCCATCTCGACGAGCATGCCGTCGTCGCCGGGCGGCAGGATGCCCAGGCTCTGATAGCGCTCGACCTCCCGGCTGCGTTCAGTCGGCTTCAAGCGGTTCAGCCGGGTCAGCAGATCTTCCCTTGGACGTTCGGCGACGCGCTGAAAAAATCTATCCGACATGCCCGTCTTCCTCCGTTTGGCCAACGCCGCGCTTGCGGAGGGTGTCGTGCCGGGAATCAATCTCCCCCTGGAGCTTGGCTATTTGGCGTTCGAGGTTGTTGATGGCGGAACGGTGGGCCGTCGAATTCGGCGGACGGTCATTCCTGGGATCGTCTTCAACGCGCCGCCCGAAACTCTCCTCCTCGTATTGGAAATGTTCTTCTTCTCGCTTGATTTGACGCCCTGTCTCCGCCAGTTGCTCTTGCAGTTCGTCAAGTTCCAACTGTAAAATCCGGTTGTTGACCGGGGAATAAAACCGTTCCGGGCTGAAGCCTTCCCGGTCCGCCAGCTTCCGCCAGTTTTCC
The DNA here is from genome assembly GCA_031547325.1 of Victivallaceae bacterium. Taxonomy (GTDB): domain Bacteria; phylum Verrucomicrobiota; class Lentisphaeria; order Victivallales; family Victivallaceae; genus JAVBQJ01. The sequence continues at coordinate 12,755 of JAVBSD010000398.1, forward strand.
TCCAATTCCCGCAACACTTCCAGATCGTCGGTCGATTCATCGATAGCGTAAAGCTGCGCGTCTTCAATGAAGGCATTCCAGGCGTTGCCCAATTTCTGTTGTTCCTTGACCGGCAGATTGACGAATTCGCCGCGATAGGTCTCGTGCAAGTCCTGTTGCGTCTGCTCCCGGCGCTGCCGCTCTTCTTCCTCTTTCGCCCGCTGCTGCGCCTCCGGGGTGTTTGCCGCTTCATTCAGCGCCCGGATTTGTTCCATGACCTTTTCCTGCGCCGCCTGCTCGAACGCTTCGCGCTTCTGTTTCGCCATGCGGTCGAGCATCCGGCCGCCTTCGTCCATCTGCTCGAAATAATCTTCGATTTCACTGCCGATATAGCGCCGGTTGTTGACCAGATCGTACATTACGGCAGTGCTCAAGTCGGGATTCTTGGGGTCCTGAAATTCTATCCGCTTGCCGATTTGCGATAAAAAAGGAAGCCCTTTTTCCGCCTGCGCCAATTTGACGTCGTGCGGCACATTGGGGTTTTTCCACAGCTTGACGAGATGATTCATCACCATATGCACCTGGGTGTCCGGCGACATGCCCCGCATCAACCCGTCAAAGTCTTTAATGGTGGCGGTGTAGTCATTGCCGTAATAGGGAGCCGCTTCCTCGGCGCGGCTGCGGATGATGCTCCCCAGCGGTTCGATGATGGTATTGTTGAGCGCAAATTGGCCGCGGGTTTGCAATTCTCCGGCGGCGCGCTCGCCGATCTGGCGTTGCAATTTCCCGATCTCTTCCGGGGTGCCGGCGACCCGGCCGTATTCGCCCATGTCCAACACCGGCACGCCGTTTTCGAAGGTCACTTCCCAGCCCATCGCGGCGATCTCCCGCTCCATGCGACCCTGCGCCGCCGGATCGCGCTGTCCGATCAGCATCAATTCATTCAGGTAATATTGCCCTTCCAGCATGGCTTGAACCGCCGGACTCTGCTTGGCGGCTTTCCACTCCGCGTCGGTGAACTGGCCCCGCAATGGATTGTTCGCCATTTGCGCGTCCAGCCCCCGTTCACCCCGCTCCAGCATCTGTTTCCGATACTGGCTGTCGTTTTCCATGATCGCCATGCGGCGCTCCGACTCCATGAGCGGCGCGCTGGCGGCGGTCTGTTCAGCCACCACCCGCGCCGCCTCTCTTTGCGCCGCCCGGGTCGGAGCTCCGGCGATGGTCTCCTCGTTCGCCATCCGCTGTACGGAACGGTCCAACTCCCGGTCCGGAGCCGCCCCCTTCCATTCCTCATGCTCCATCAGCGCCCGTTCGCGTTCGGCGTCCCGGAGCGGCTTGTCGGCCTCCATCTCCGCCATCTGATTATCCATCAGCCGCATTTTCCTATCCCGGAGTTGCCGTTCGGCTTCCCGGTCACGATAGCCGGAGGTTTCAAACCCGGACTGAAGCGCGCCGCCGAGCAATCCGCCGGCCACGCTCCTGGAATTGGCCAATCCATCGATCGCTCCCTCGCCGGCGCGCAGCAGCATGTCGCCGAAACGGCCCGCCCAGCTCTTGTCTTGTTCGTCCGCCATTATGCTCCTTCCGCCTGCCGGCGCAGCGCTTCGAGTTTCGCCAGTTCGTCATCGGCATCGGCTTGCGGCCGCTGGCCCATCGCCCCGCCGAAGGCTTTGGCCAGCGCCATTTTGCCGCCCATGTAGGCGACATTCTCGGCGGTTTTCCAGCCGTCGATATTGCCTTCCGCGTCTTTGGGAAAAAGTTTGCCGAGGTCTCCGGCGTAATCGTCATAAATCCGACCGGCGGCGTTTTGGGCCGCGGCTCCCGCCCGTTCCAGGAATCCGGGTTCGGACTCCTTGGGCGCTTCGGCGGCCGGTTGCGCCGTCGCGGCCGGCTCAAAGGCCGCCGTGCCTGCTTCGACTCCGGCGGCCTGCGCCGCTCCGAACATCTCCGGCGTCGCCGGGGCCGCCGCCGCTTCCACCGCAGGCTCGATAATTGCCTCCCCGGCCGAAGCCAGGGCTCCGCTGACACCACCCATGATTCACCTCAATTCTTTCCGGAATTTCCGGCATTGGTATATGACGCCGTCGTGTATGAACCGCTTGTCGTCGGACGGGCCGCAGTCCTGTCCGCCGGCGCGCAGCGCGCCCAGCCGGGCGGCCCGGATGCACTCCGGGATGTAGCCGACCGCGTACCGGACGACGATGCCGTCCTTACGGTAATCCTCAACCATCGCCCGTTCGCAGGCCAGGACGGCGCTTTTGACGTCGACCTTGCGCTGCCAGGCTGAATGCAATTCGAAGGATTCTCCGTCCTCCTCCAGGGCCCCGAAGGTGCAGCCGAGAAAGCGATCCGGCGCGTCGAAGGCTCCGTAAACCCGGATGCTTCCGGCGCGGATATCCCGGAGCATGGCATAGAGGCCGTAACAACTCCGGGTGCGATCGTCCAGCCAGCTCCACACATGCGGCTGGGCGAAGTGCGGCGACAGAAAGCGCAAGGTTTCGTCGGTGGCCGGAAGCCGTAATGCCTGTAAGTTTATCATAAGCCGAAATTGGTTTGTTTTTGTCTGCCTTCGGACTTGCTCCAGCTCTCGGATTGCGACTTGGACTGGCCGCCGGATTCGCTGGCGCTGGTCCCCTGCGAGGTACTGGTCCCCTGCGAGGCGCTGGTCCCCTGCGAGGTACTGGTCCCCTGCGACGTGCTGGTCCCCTGCGAGGTACTGGTCCCCTGCGAGGTACTGGTCCCTTGCGAAGCGCTGGTTCCCTGCGAGGTACTGGTCCCTTGCGAAGCGCTGGTCCCCTGGCTTTCGCTGGTGTTCTGGCTGGTACTGGTGCCTTGCGAAGCACTCTGCGAATAGTATTCGGCCGAATTGGTCGGCTGGGTCATCAACGACCCCATGGTATTCAAGAGAGTGGTCTTGTTGGCGTTGGCGTTGGACAAGGTATTATAATAGGCTTGGGCCAGACTGGAAGAGCGGGCGCGGTTGTTGGCGGCGGTCAAAGCCGCCGTGACGCCGCCGCCCTGACCGGCAAGGCCCTGTTGGGCGAGGCGCTGTTCGGTCGCCTTCTGTGCCGCGTCGTAGCCGGCGTTGATGGCCCCGGCCTGCTGCTGCATGTTGGCGTTGAACTCCTCGCTGCCGGCGGTCTGCTGCGCCAGCGCGTTTTGAAGCTCCGGAAAGAAAATGTTATTGTATTGAGCTTCCCGGTTCTGCAATATTCCAAGCTGCGTCTGGCTCAACTCGCTGGCATGGGTGCCGGACTGGCTGGACTGCTGGCTCTGGCTGGTGCCTTGCGCGGTGCTGGTCTGCTGGCTCTGCCC
>JAVBSD010000093.1:0-5402 GCA_031547325.1 Victivallaceae bacterium
GTTTGGCGACGGGAACGGTGACGGGGACGGGGAGCGATGGATTGTCGTTCTGCATGATAACCTCCTTGAAAAATAAAAAAACAAAACAAAAAATAATAAAAATAGTCGGCCGCCGCGAAGCAAGGCCGCGGTCCAGGTCCCGTGGACCTGGTGCGGTCCAGCTGCATAAGCTGGTCGCCTGTCTCAACAGGCGAAACTGTAAGGAAGCCCGGCCGGGAGGCCGGGCGGAGCCGCCCGGGCGGCGATGGCGCACTTTTGAGGGAGCAACGCGTCCCTCAAAAGTCCGCTCGGAGCCGGGCCGGCCGCGGCATCAGCCGCGAATCCATCTCCGCAAAAGACAGTCCGGGAGGATCAAAAACTGATTTCACGGATGCGAACGGATGCCTCAAAACGTATTTTGCCTCAAAACGTATTTCGCCCCAAAACGTATTTTGCCCCAAAACGTATTTCGTCCCAAAACGTATTTCGTCCCAAAAACGTTATTTGTCAAAACTGCCAAATTGTTGCTTTTTGAACGCGCCCGCTGGCGCGGCCGGCCCGGCTCCGAGTCCACTTTTCGAAATACGCGTTGCTCTTTCGAAAAGTGTCCCATCGCCGACCGGGCGGCTCCGCCCGAGCTCCCGCTCGGGCTTCCTTACAGTTTCGCCCATTTAGATGGGCGACCAGCCTACGCAGCTGGACCGCGCCAGGTGGGACCCACCTGGACCCTGGCCTTGCTTCGCGGCGGCCGACTATTTTTATTTTTGTTTTTTATTTTGGGGAGAAAGGGGGGCGAGGTAGGGAGCCAATTCCACCGCCTGACCGCTCGCCGCACTGGCGTCCGCCGCAAACGCAATCGCCGACGCGCGCAGCCCGTCATAAACCGTCGCCGCCGGCTCAGTGCCATTCTCGATGCAGTCAAACAACTCCCGGAGAATATACGAATCACCGCCGCCATGCCCGTCATCCGCCAGATCCAACGGAATGGTCTTCAACTCCATCCCGGATTCACGGTAGACGGCAACCCGCAATTCACCCTTTTCCATATTCCCGACAATATACCCCTCCGTACCGTGAAGCGTCAAGGTACGCCCCGGTTCGCCGCTGTAAGGCACCAGCGTCAGAATGCCCTGGGTGCCGTCGGCGAACACCAGCGTGACGCTCTGGATATTGTAAATGTCGGCGTCACTGTGATAGACACAGCGGTTGTTGCTCTCCACAGTGTCCGCCAACTGATAGGCGACATACGGCGATTTGCTGTAGCGGAACGGACACTGCCGGTCGTCGCATTCCAGACAACTCGGCGCCGCCGCCTTCTCCGGAAACATCTGGGTTCCCGCCACCGAAAATACCCGGACCGGAGGCGCCTGGCAATCCTTGAAGTAACAGAGCAAATCCAAATCGTGCGAACATTTTTCATTGAGAAATCCGCCGGTCAACTTCCGGCTGCGCCGCCAGCCGCGGCGGTAGGCGTTGGCGCTGTGGGCGAAATCCAGCCATTCGTTGAGCTGAATCAACGTCACCCGTCCGATCCGGCCACTGTCGACGATCTTCTTGATCGCCTGGAAAAACGGCGAATAACGCAACACGAATCCCACCTGAATGACCTTTTCGGAATTCGCCGTCATCCGGGCGATGCGCTCCAGGTCTTCGTAATCCGCGGCGACCGGCTTTTCCAGCAGCACATGACGGTCGGCCTCCAGGGCCAGACGCAGCATTTCAGCATGGGTGTTATTGGGCGTCACAATCAACACCGTGTCGGCCTCGGATTTCGGGAAACGGCGCAACGCCTCCTCCAGCGAGCCGAGAATGACCGTCTCGGGCGACCCGTACTCGGAGGCGAAACGCTCCCTCAAACCCGCGTGAACCGCGGTATTGTTGTCCACCAGCGCGACGACCCGGCGCAGTCCCCCCTGAATGAGCCACTGGCCGAAAGCACTGCCGCGCCCGGAACCGACGATAATGACGCCTTTTTTCATGAATACATCCTTTTTGAATATGGCTTTGCTATTATAGTATAATGGATGTCATGAAATTTTTCCTTGAAAAACGGCGCAAAAAACATGATCTTTCGATCAAAAGCGCACAAAGCTCCCGCTGCGCTCCTCACTCTCCGGAGACGGGAAGCAGATACTCGCCGCCCCAGAGAGCCACGAGGTCATCCGGCGAAATCCGGGTTTCCGGCTCGACGGAACCGCATTCCGCGACACCGGCCGCCGCAAAGGCGGCGACCACCAGCTCGGTACAGCAAAAGGAGTCTTTGCCACGGTAGCGGAACGAATGATTGAACGGAGCCTCGACGGCCGCCTGGCGGTTGGCAAATGCCAGGACCGCGTCTATTTGTTCGGTCGCCAACGGCCGGCGGAGCACCCGGAGTTCGTAAACGGGAGTGCGCCGGCAAAAATCGTCCAGGGATTCCCTGACGCACCCCTTCTCCGGATCGGCGTGAAGCAGACCGGCGCTTCCGTCGCGCAACTGGATGATGCCGACATGGGTATAGAAGTCGCTAATCCCGGCCAGCCGGAGCAGTCTCCCGCGCCAGGTGTCGGTCCGGATCATGAGGACGTCCCCATCCTGAATCAGCGCCGGATCGGGCGCGCCGAGCATCCCCGACGGATTCGGGCGCAACAGCCACCAGCCAACCCCCGCGACAAGGACCGCCAGAACGACGGCCGCCGCCCGGAGAAGGCGTTTCATGATCGCTTTTTAATGCCGTACACCTGTCCGATGGCGTAGCCGGCCACGGCGAAAATCACCACGGCAAGCACCAGCGGCTGGAAGGTCTCCGACCGCTCGCAGACCTCGCTCAAATGGGACAGGTAATCCGGGAAACTGACTTTTGCGCGCAGAAGCCCCGGTTGAAACCAATAGCTGACCGGCACTCCGATCGCTCCGCCGAGCAGCGTCCCGAACAGCCCCCAGATGTTGAGCCGGAAGAGCAATTGGGGCAGGATAGAGGGCTGGGAAGGGGGCTGGGAAGGAGGCTGAAGGGCGTCGGTGTTTTCCGCGCAATGAGGACATATTTTCGCGTCGTCTCCGATCGGTTCCAGGCACATCGGACACTTCTTCATCTGTCGCTCTCCTGTTTTATGCATTTTCGGACTTCATTCGGATATTGCTTAAATTAGTACCGATAAACGGAGGCGCAAGCCGCGGGACGAAGAAATCCTTGAAAATTCCGAAATTTTTTCGTCGCCGCCGCCTGAATGGAGAAAATCACCGCATTTTAGCGAATAATAATGTTTTTTGCAATTTTTTTCAAGGAAAATAGTCAGATTCATTGCTATAATATTACTCATACAACAAACGGATCACTTCAACAAGGAGGCTGGCAAGAGGGTTCCACATGATCAATGTCACATTTTCTCCGCAACTTCGTATAATGCCGATTATGTGACGTTCGGTGTGGGTGTTTCGCATTTCCGATTCTCCTGTTGCTGTTTTCGGTGTGTTGGTTGCCAAACTGTTGCGGATTTTTTCATGTCACATAATCGGCATTATACGCCGGGATTTTACCCTCATAGAACTCCTGGTCGTGATTGCCATCATCGCCATCCTGGCGTCCATGCTGCTGCCGGCTTTGTCCAAGGCGCGGGCGGCGGCGCAGAAGAGCAAATGCCTGAGCCAGCTCAAGCAGATCGGCCTGGCGTCGTTTTTATACACCAACGATTTCAATGAAGCCTTCCCGCGCCTCGCGTACAGCCGCTTCTATCCGGCGGCGTGGCACGGGGACCTCACTCCCCCCTGGTGGCTCTGCGTCGATACCGCGCTGCGCGCCTTCTGGAGCGGCTCCGGCTTCGGCTCCAAGCAGATGATCACCTGCCCCGGCGAGACCCGGACCGGGTCCGGCTCGCCGTCGTGGTTCAACGACGTCGACAACGCCACCGCCTTCGGCGGCAACACCAGCTATCTCAGCTGGCTCGGCTGGAGCTGGAACGGCGACAACGTCCGGCTCAAGAATTCGCCGGCCACCGCCGCCGACAACCCGGCCTGGCTGCTGGCGATGGACCGCTTTTCCACCTCGAACACCGCGACCTGCCACGCCGACGGCGCCAACGCGGCCTTCGCCGACGGCCACGCCGAATGGATCAAGTCCTCCGAGCTGTGCACCGAGCACACCGATCATCAGATCGCCGAAGGCCTGATCATCCCCAAGAAAACCTGTACCGAATGCCATCCGGAGCTGCTCTGATGCGTCCAGTGTTGTCCATGCTGGCCGCCCTCGCGGCGGCCTTTTCCGCGGCTGGCGACGGCTTCACCGTCGATTACCGGGAAACCCCGGGACCGAATTTGCTCCGCAACGCCGATTTCAGCGAAATCGGCCCCGACGGCGTCCCGGCCGGATGGTATTTCGACAATTGTACGCGCAATGAACTGCTGTTGCACGGAGTCGCGGAACTCGACCGGGGCAACGCCGCGACGATCACGGTCGCCGATGCCGACACGCCGGAGCTCTACGGCTACTGGAGCCAGATTGTCCGGCTGACCGAACCGGGACGCTACTGCTTCCGCTTCAACATCCGCACCGAGGACATGAGCTTCGCCTACTGGCTCTCCGACAACACCGGCACGAACATGGTGCTCAAGATGTTCCCCTCCGCCTCCGGCCCGGCCAGCCGCGCGATCCTGGAGAAATTCGTCCCCGAAGATCTGCTGCTGACCTTCAGCCCCGATATCTGGAGCCCGGTCACGGTCGAATTCGACGTGGCGCAGCCCCCCGGCGACGGCGTGTTCGGCGTCAAAGCCGGCGCGATGGCCGCTTCGGCCGGTTGGATGGCGGTCGACGACGCCTGGTTCGGCCGCGCCGAAACCGTCCTGACCGCGCGCATCGCCGGCGCCGGCGCGGCGCGCCTGGAGGTCGAACAGCCCGGCGGCATGGTCGCCGGCTGCGACCTGGATTCCGCGCTCTCCGAGCAGGAGGTCGCGCTCACTGTGCCGTCGCGCCTGGCGCCGTCGAAATGGATCGTCACCGACCTTCACGGCAACCGCAACGAAATCGCCGCTACCCTGCGGCAGTAACCGTAATTTCGAATGAAAATGTGTAAGACCCTGTTCACTTTGACCGTCCTCGCCGCCGCCTGGACGCTCGCCGCCGCCACCGACGCCGTCCGGCTGACCGCCGGCGGCGGCCTGACGCTCCGGATCTATTCCGGTCCCGAACGCCGCCAGCTCGCCGGAGAAGCCTCCGTTGAAGCCGACGGCGGCATCCTCTGGCAGCTGCCCGACCGCCTGACCTGCCGGATCGCGCCGGTGCCGCGCGACGGTTCGCCCGACTACCGGGCGGAACTCGCCTGCGCCGCCGATTCGCCGTTTAAATATAATCGGCTGACCGTCTAAGCCACCGATCCCGCCCCCATCGGCGGCGACCGCAGCTACTGGAACGGCGCGCGGCAGCACGCCCTGCCGGCCGGCGGCAGCCTGGA
>JAVBSD010000333.1:0-5686 GCA_031547325.1 Victivallaceae bacterium
AAATGCAAAATTTACCGAACAAAAAACCACCTTAATATAATCTGGCAAAAGTCAAAATACAATTTTTTGCGGAACAAAAAAACAGATTAAACATCCTTCCCGTAAAAGATCGCCGCGCCGACTTGCCTTAACGCCTTTTCCGGATTACATTACCTGACAGCAGCCACGCGTTAAAACTTCAGAATTGTAAGCAGCATCAGATGATCGACGTCGTCAAAGAAAGCAACCGCCGGGCCGAGACCGCGCTCCTGGTCGGGGTGGCGGCCGAGGCCGAAACCGAAAACGAGGTTCAGGAGCACCTGAACGAACTCGAGGAGCTCGCCGCCAACCTCGGCATCGCCGCCGTCGACCGGGTCGTCGGGCGGCTCAAGGGCCCGCCGCAGCCGCAATATTACCTCGGCAGCGGCAAGGCCGACGAAATCGCCGAACGCGCCGCCGAGCTGAAGTGCGACATCGCGATCTTCGACGTCGAACTGACGCCGACCCAGCAGCGCAACTTTGAACGGTTGCTCAAGATCCCGGTGATCGACCGCGAAGAGGTCATCATCGACATCTTCGCCGACCGCGCCTCGACCCGCGAAGCGGTGCTCCAGGTCGAGCTCGCGCGCCTGGCCTACATGCTGCCGCGCCTGACCCGCGCCTGGACCCACCTGTCGCGCCAGAAAGGCGGCTTCACCGGCGCCCGCGGCGAAGGCGAAAAACAAATCGAACTCGACCGCCGCCAGGTCAAAACGCGCATCGCCGCGCTGGAACAGGAACTCGAAACCGTCCGCCGCCAGCGCACCACCCAGCGCAAAAGCCGCGGCCGCCAGGCGATGAACCAGGCCGCCATCGTCGGCTACACCAACGCCGGCAAATCGTCGCTGCTCAACGCGCTGGCCAATTCCGACGTGCTGGTCGAGGACAAGCTCTTCGCCACGCTGGACCCGACCACCCGCAGGGTCGAACTCGCCCCCGGCCGGGAGATCCTGATCACCGACACGGTGGGCTTCATCCGCAAGCTGCCGCACCAGCTGGTCGAGGCCTTCAAGTCGACCCTGGAGGAGGCGGCGCTGGCCGACTTCCTGATCCTGGTGCTCGACATCACCGATCCGCACCTGGAGGAGCACTGGGCGACCACCCGCGCGGTGCTCGACGAGCTCGGGGTCGGCAACAAGGAATTCCTGGTGGCCTTCAACAAAATCGACCTCGAACACGACCCCTTCCTGGAAGTCCGGGCCCGGTCGCTTTTCCGCGACGGGGTCTTCATTTCGACCCATACCGGCGCCGGCATCGCCGACCTCAAGGAGCGCATGCTGGCCTACTCCGGCCGCGGCCGCGCCCTGCTTTCGCTGGTGCTGCCGCCCGACCGCCACGACCTCGCCGCCCAGGCCCACCGCGACGGACGGGTCTACGAAACCGGCTATGAAGAGGACGGCTCCATCCGCATGAGCCTCGACATCGATCTCAACCGCGCCGGGGCTTTTCTCCCCTACGCCAGGAACCGATCATGAAAATGCTTAAATTCCTGCTGCCGGCCCTGCTTCTGGCCGGATTCGCCCTGGCCGCCGCCGAAGATCCCTGGGTGCTGTGGAAACGCGCCGACGAAATGCAGAAGCTGGCGGCGCGGCAGCGCGACAAAGGCGACGCCGCCGAGGCCCTCCGCCTCTACCGGTCGGCGCGCGACAACTATCTCCAGGTCAAAACCGACCGCCCGGACTGGAATATCATCCTGCTCGACGAGCGCATCGGCCAATGCGACCTGGCGCTGACCGAGCTGGAAAAGGTCGCCGGCGCCGCCACCGCCGCCGCGGCGGCGACGGACGATCCGGCCACCGCCGCCGAGGTCGCCCGGCTGCGCGACGCGCTCAACACGGCCAACGAAAAACTTTTCGCCGCCATGCTCGAACGCGACGACGCGCTGCGCGACCTCAAAAGCGCCCAGACGGCCGCCTCGGAGGTCGAGAGCCTGATCCGGGAAAAACAGCTCCTCCAGGAGGAGATCGCCATCCGCGACAAGGAGCTCGAAACCCTGCGCACCCGCCTGGCCTCCCCCGACGGCGAACGCGAAACCCTGCGCCAGCAGCTGCTTGAACTCCAGGTCGGCTACGACCTCCTGGAACGCCGCTACGGCATCCTCGACGGCCAGATCGCCGCCCTTGAGAGCGAACGCGCCGAAGCCTACCGCGCCCGCAACCAGGCGCGAACCGAAGCCAAAATTCTCGCCGAACGGGTGCTCACGCTGGAGAACGACCTCGAACGCCAGCGCCTCGACCTGCGCCGCGGCCGCGACGCCGCCGAACGCGCCGCCGCCGAAACCGCCGACGCGCTCAAGGAAACCGAACGCCTCAGGGCGGAACTCAAGCTCCGCCAGGAGGAATACAGCGCCGTGCTCCGCGGCCACGTCGAAAACGCCTCCGCCGACCAGGCGGTCCGGGAGCTCTTCGACGCCAACCAGGCGCTGCAGAAAAAATACGACGAGCTGCAAAACGATTACGCCGTGCTCAACGCCGACTTCCGCGGCACCCGCGACCGGATGCGCGACCTGCAGCTCGAAACCACCCGGACCGGCGACCTGCTGCAGCGCCTCGACTCCGACGCCAAGCGCCTCAAAGCCGATTACGACGACCTGCAGGAGCGTTTCGACCAGCAGGGCCGGGCCCTGGAACTGAGTTCGGTTTCGGAGAAACAGGCCACCGAACGCGCCGCCAACCTCGACGCGCAGCTTTCCGGCGTCCGCGACGAGCACGCCGCGACGCTCCGCCGGCTCGAAGCCCGCGAAGCCGGCGACCTGGAATCCGCCCGCGTCCGCACCGGCGAAATCCAGACCCTCCGCGACCGCCTCGCCGAAGTCGAGCGCGACAACGCCACCCTGACCGCCCGCCACGACGCCGCCAAGCAGAGCCACGCCGATCTCGAAGAGCGCTTCGCCCGGGCCCGCCAGGATTTCATCGACCTCAAGGCCCGCGCCATGTCCCTCGAATTGGAGCTGCGCGACCGCGCCGAAGCCCCCGACCGCGTCGCCGAACTCGAAACCAGCCTCGCCGACGCCGAAGCGCGCCACGCCGCGGAAGTGGCCGAACTGCGCAGCGAAGCGGCCGCCCGCGAAGCCGTGATCGCCGAACTCGAAAAACGGCCCGCGACAGCGCCGGTTCAGCCTCAAACCCAGCCGCTGCAGCCGCCGGAAACCGTCGCGACGACGCCCCCGGCGCGTTCGCTCAGCGACGCGGACATCGAACGCGGCCTGGCTTCGGCCCGCGACGCGCTGGCCAACCGCACCCCGGAGCTGGCGGTGTGGGAATACCAGCGCATCCTGCGCCACCTGCCGGAAAATTTCGACGCCAACCAGGGGTTGGGCCGCCTCTATATCGACGAAAACCGCATCCGCGAAGCCGCGCCGTATATCCGCAAAGCGTACAAACAACGCCCCGCCGATCCGGCGACCGCCGCGCTGTACGGCCGTTTTCTCGCCGCCGACGGCGATCCGGGGCAGGCGCTGTCGCTGCTCGACCAGGCGCTGGCCGAACACCCCGGCAACTTCGATTTGGAGCTGGCGCTGGCCCGGGTCGGCGCCGTCGCCCGGGATTGGGAACGCGCCCTCGAACACTACGGCCGGATTCTCAACTCCGAATACAACACCCCGGAGCTGCAGCTGGAGCTGGTGCGCGTCCTGCTGGCGCTCGACCGCAACGACGAAGCGGCGCGTCTTTATGAAAACGCCCGCAACGCCGGCGCCCGCCCGGACCCGGTCATCGAAAACGCCCTCGGCACGCTGCTCTCCACCAACCGCGAGCTGGCCCGCTTCCTGAAACAGGCCGGCGACGAGGCGTTGACCAAAAACGACTACGATTCCGCCGCCTGGTACTACGAGCAGCTCGCCGACAGCGAACCCCGCCTCGAAGCCCACCAGGTGCAATTGGCCTACATCCAGCTCCGGCGCGGCGACGCCACCGCCGCGATGTCGGCGGTTTCCCGCGCCGCCGGCCAGACCGCCAATCCGACCACCGAGGTCGAATCGCTGCGCCTGGCGCTCAACGCGGTCAGCTGCCTGATCGCCCGCGAACCGGCCCGCGCCGCCGACCTCTTCGACCGCATCGCCGAACTCAATTCCAAGCGGGCCTACCGGCTGCCGGAGCGTTTTGCCGGCCTGCGGCCGCTGGCGCTGGAATGGCTGGATCGCCTGACCGGCTATCCGGAACTCGAACAGGCGGCCATCGGCCGCGCCCGCGAAGCCCTTGAACGCGCCATCCCGGAGCAATGATGAATCTCTATCTCGGACTTGACCTCAGCACCCAGGGCCTGAAAGCGCTGCTGATCGATCCGGCCGCCGGAACCATGACCGTCGCCGGCAACGTCAACTTCGAACGCGATCTGCCGCAATACGGCATGACCGCCGGCTTTCTGCCCAACCCCGACGGCCGGATCCGCCACGCCGACCCGATGTGCTGGCTGGCGGCGCTCGACCTGGTATGCCGGAAGATGCGCGACGCCGGCGTCCCGCTGGAAGAAATCCGCGCCATCTCCGGTTCGGGGCAGCAGCACGGGTCGGTTTACCTGACCGGCGAATTCGACCGGGCGATCGGCCGGCTCGACCCGGCGCGCGACCTCCCCGGCCAGGCGGCGCCGCTGCTCAGCCGCGCCACCAGCCCGATCTGGATGGACACTTCGACCGCCGCCGAATGTCGCATGCTGCAGGAGCAATTCGGTCCCCGGCTCGCCGCCGACACCGGTTCCGGGGCGACCGAGCGCTTCACCGCGGCTCAGATCGCCAAATTCCACCGGACCGATCCGGCCGCCTATTCCCGTACCGGCCGCATCCACCTGGTCAGCAGCTTCATGGCCAGCGTGCTCGCCGGAAAATCGGCGCCGGTCGACTCCGGCGACGGCGCCGGGATGAACCTGCTGAACCTGAAAACCGGGGCCTGGGACGCCGAAATCGCCGCCGCCGCCGCGCCGGAACTGATCGGCAAACTGCCGGCCGTCGCCGCTTCCGACGCCGTGATCGGGCCGATCAACCCTTATTTTTACCGCTACGGCTTCCAGCCGTCGTGCCGGTGCATCGTCTGGACCGGCGACAATCCCGCCAGCCTGGCCGGCGTCGGGGCCACCCGGCCGGGAACCGGGGTCATCAGCCTCGGCACCAGCGACACCTTTTTTGCGGCGATGGCCGGCTTCACCACCGATCCGGCGGGCTGCGGCCACGTCTTCGGCAATCCCGGCGGGGGATTCATGAGCCTGGCGTGTTTTCTCAACGGCTCGTTGAGCCGCGAAGCCTTCCGCGAACGCTTCAAGCTGTCGTGGGAGGAGGCGGGCCGGGCGATCGACGCCGAACCGCCCGGCAACGCCGGCGACATCCTGCTGCCTTATGTGACCAATGAAATCACCCCGATCGCGCCGGCCGGCGTCCGCTATGCCGGCGGCGCCGGATTCATCGCCGGGGAGGCCCGGCCGGGCGTTTATCTGCGGGCGATTTTCGAGGCGCAGGCGCTGCGCATGAAGCTGCATTCGCAATGGATCGGGGAATTCCGGATGCTGCGCCTGACCGGCGGCGCGTCGCGCGACCGGGCGCTGCCGCAGATTATCGCCGACGTGTTTCAAGCGCCGGTGGAGCTGCTGGCGGTGGCGGATTCGGCCGCCCTGGGAGCGGCCATGCTCGCCGCCCGCGCCGACGGCGGCGGCGAACTCGCGGAGCTTCAGGAGCGGTTTA
>JAVBSD010000279.1:0-3664 GCA_031547325.1 Victivallaceae bacterium
CGATTTCGATGTATTTGGTATAAGCGATTTTTTCCATCGCCACCAACCATTGGTAAAAAGGGTGGCTCAGCCAGTTGACAAGCGTAAAAAAGCACATGATGATCAAGAGCTTCCGCAGCAACAGGAAATTCTCCGCGGTCAGCGAAAAGATCCGGTCCCCCCAATACGCCATCGCCAGCAGAAAAAGGATATTGACAATCCCGAGCATGCCGTAAAAGATGCAGCTGCTTTGAAAAATGGCATTGCTTTGGCGCCAATCGCCATGCTTGTCCGCGTCGGATAAAAACTTTATCGCCCCGGTATTCAGTCCCAACTCTAAGATACAGACATAAGCATTGACCGAGGTCGCCAGGGAAATGATGCCGAAGTTCGTGTCGCCCAAGTAACGCAACAGCAACGGCATCGAGAAGAAATTCACCATGGCGCCGATGAAGCGTGCTCCAAAATTGGCGGAAAAGGCTTTATAATAATAATTAGAAGCCATATTCCCGTATCGTTCTTTCGATGCCCTCTTCGAGGGGGATTCGGGGCCGCCAGCCCAGCGCATGGGCTTTGGAGGAATCCATCAGCTTGCGGTACATGCCGTCGGGCTTGGAGGCGTCCCAGGTGATCTTGCCCTTGAAACCCGCGGCGGCGGCGATCCGTTCCGCCAGCTCTTTGATCGTCACGTCGCTGCCGCAACCGATATTGAGGACCTGCGGATCGTCGTGATGCTGCATGAAATAATAAACCGCGTTCGCCACGTCGTCCACATGAAGAAATTCACGCAGCGGCGCGCCCGTCCCCCACAGCACTTCTTCGGGTTTGTTTTCGCGCGCCGCCGTGACGAACCGGCGGATGAACGCGGGAAACACATGGCTGTTTTCCGGATCGTAGTTGTCATTGGTGCCGTAGAGGTTGCATGGCATCAGGCTCACCGTGTTGAAGCCGTACTGCTGCGACAGGTACCAACACAGCTTGTAACCCGCGATCTTCGCCAGCGCGTAGCCTTCATTGGTCGGCTCCAGGGGGCCGGTCAGAAGATATTCCTCTTTGATCGGCTGCGGCGCTTCGCACGGGTAGATGCAGGAGCTGCCCAGGAAACACAACTTCCTGACGCCGTGCAGGTGACTCTGCATGATCACGTTGTTCTGGATTTCGAGGTTCTCCACCAGGAATTCCGCCGGATGCGTCTTGTTCGCCATGATTCCGCCGACCTTCGCCGACGCCAGCACGACGTAATCGGGACGTTCCCGGGCAAAAAAGTCGATCACCGCCGCCTGCTTGCGCAAGTCGAGCTCATGACGCGTCTGAAGCAGCAGATTGTCGTAGCCCTCGGCGCGGAACTTCCGCACACAGGCGCTGCCGACCATGCCGGCGTGGCCGGCAATGAAAATTTTTGCATCTTTCGGAATCAAAAGCCGACCTCGTAATTCGGATTGTCCAGCAGCCGCAGATCTCCGTCGATCATGATCTTGACCAATTCCGCGAATTTGACCCTCGCCGCCCACCCCAATTGCCGCTTCGCCTTGGCCGGATTGCCCAGCAACTGCTCGACTTCGGCGGGACGGAAATACCTTGGGTCGATGCGCAGCACCGTATTGCCGGTGGTGGTGTCGATTCCGACTTCGTCCACCCCTTCGCCGCGCCATTCGAGCGGCCGGCCGAGGTGGACGAAGGTCTGTTCGATGAACTCGCGCACGGTGTGCATTTCGCCGGTGGCCGCCACGTAGTCATCCGGCTGGTCCTGCTGGAGCATCAGCCACATCATTTCGACGTAGTCTTTGGCGTAGCCCCAGTCGCGGCGGGCGTCGAGGTTGCCCATGTAAAAACATTCCTGCGACCCGCGGTGAATCCGCGCCGCCGCCATGGTGATTTTGCGCGTCACGAAGGTTTCACCGCGGCGCGGCGATTCGTGGTTGAACAAAATCCCGTTCGAGGCGTGCAAGCGATAGGATTCCCGGTAGTTCTTGGTGATCCAGAAGCCGTACTGCTTGGCCACCGCATACGGGCTGCGCGGATAAAACGGCGTGGTTTCCGTCTGCGGAACCTCCATCACCTTGCCGTACAGTTCCGAGGTCGAAGCCTGATAAAAACGCGCCGGAATTCCGGTTTCGCGGATCGCGTCGAGGAGGCGCAGCACGCCCAGGGCGTCGCTGTCGGCGGTGTACTCCGGCACTTCGAAGGAAACCTTCACGTGGCTCTGCGCCCCGAGGTTGTAAATCTCCGACGGCCCGATTTTTTCGATGATCCGGTTCAGGTTGCTCGAGTCGGTCAGGTCGCCGTAATGCAGGAAAAGACGCACCCCCTCCAGATGCGGATCCTTGTACAGGTGGTTGATCCGGCCGGTATTGAAGGTGCTGGCGCGGCGGATGATGCCGTGGACTTCATAGCCTTTGGCGAGCAGCAGTTCGGTCAGGTAGGAACCGTCCTGGCCGGTGATTCCGGTGATAAGGGCTTTTTTCATCGCGTTTCGGGTCAATGGTTGAGGTGGCAGGGGGTCACTTTGATCGCATTGGGGATCGGCGTTTCGGAGATCAGCACCAGATAGCCGCCGCCGCCGCAGCCGGTGACTTTCCAGCCCCCGGCCTGGCGCCGGTAGCATTGAATCGCGTCGGCCATGTCCGGCGTCAGCATCGCCGGATACATCTCCAGCTGCGCCTCGAAACAGGCGGTGGTGGCTGCGCCCCAGGTTTTGGCGTCGCCGTTTTTCATCGCCCGCCAGCAGAGTTCGGTGGCGTCGGCGAGCTTCCGCGCGCTCGCCGCGTTGACCCGGGTGTCCCCGAGCACGTCATAGTCCTGCCGCCGCTGCGGCAGCGCGATCAGCCACAGATGGTCGGCGATGAAATTCAAGGTCGCGGCGTCGGTCACCGAATCGATCGAAACCGGCCAGTATCCGTTGTCGTAGTTCAGTTTGTTCAAGCCCGGCAGCAGCAGCCCGAGTTGATCCTGCGAACCGCTGATCGCCCGGGTCCCCGGCGGGTTGTCCACGCAGAACAGCAGTTTGGCCAGCTCCTCCCGGTCGCCGGCGGGAATCTGGGTCTGCCACAATTCGATCGCTTTTTTGCGCGAGCTGGTGGCCATTCCCGATTTGTCGTTGAATTCCATGGTCGGCTCGATGGCCATCACGATCACCGAGCCGGCGCAGAGGGACTTCACCGCCGGCTGGTCCAGCCAGCCGCCGCAGAGCTCGACCCGGTAGGGAATTCGGCACTCCTGGCGCAGCGCGGTGGTCGAACGCGCCGGCAGTCCCGCGCCCGGAAGCCGTTTGCTCACCACCAGCTCGATCCCCAGTTCCCGGCAGAGTTTTTCTTTGGCCGGCGTGAAGCCGTCGGTGTTGACGAAGAAGATATCCGGCTTGAGCTCACGCACTTCCTGCTCGAAATCCATGATTCCGGACCCGGAGCTGATCCAGGCGTCCGCGACGCAGCGCAGCGCCTTCACCATATAGAGGCGTTCGGCGTCGGAGTTGATGGTGCGGCGCCCTTTCAGCTCGTGGATGGTCTGGTCCGAACCCAATCCGACGTACAGGTCGCCGTGGGAGGCCGCTTCTTCAAAAAACGCCACATGCCCTGAATGCAGCATATCGTAACAGCCGGAAACGAATACTTTTTTCTTCATTGTTTGTTCTGCCAATACCATTTTACCGTGTTCCGCAACCCGTCCGGCACGGATATTTCCGGCC
>JAVBSD010000144.1:0-4550 GCA_031547325.1 Victivallaceae bacterium
ATGAACCCGTTGCCGTAGAGCACGTCGGCCGAGCCGAAGGACAGCATCGCGAAGCCGATCCCCATCACATAGTACAGCCCGGTGTATTCGAAGTCGATCTTGTTGAAAAGCCAGGCCGCGACCTTGCCCCAGAACAACCCGAACCCGACTCCCAGCGACATCTTGACCAGAAAGGCCGGCAGGATCATCCAGTACGAATCCCCGCCCTGATGCGTGATCAGCCCGCACATGAAAATGGTCAGAAAGGCCGCCATCGGATCGTTGGAACCCGATTCATATTCCAGCAGCGGCTTGAGCTTGCCCTTGAGACTGACCCGTTTGCTGCGCAGAATCGCGAACACCGCCGCCGCGTCGGTCGAACCGACCACCGAACCGAGCAGAAGCCCCCATTCCAGCGGCATCCCGGTCACGAAATGGGCGAACACTCCGACCGCCAGCGCGGTCAGGAACACGCCGAGGCTGGATAGCACACTTCCGTAGCCGAGCACGCTTTTGACCTGCCGCCAGCTGGTGTCGAAGCCGCCGGAAAATAGAATGAAGGCCAGCGCGATGCTGCCGATGATGTTGGCCAGATTGGCGTCGGTGAAGGGAATTTTGCCGATGCCTTCGGAACCGGCGAGGATGCCGACCACCAGGAACATCACCAGCACCGGGACGTTGAACCGGCTGGAGATCTTGGTCGAACAGACGCCGAGCAGCACCAGCACCGCTACCGCCGCCAGCCACAACCCCAGATTGGGAATTTCGACCGTCGCAACGGCCTGGACGATCTCGTTCATGGTCTCCGCGGCCAGATTGGACGTGTCCGCGGCGCCATTGGCAATTTCAGGCATAAACTTCTTCTCCATGTGGGTTTGTAATGTATTATCCTATTAATTTAATCTGTCTTGAGCGAAAAGGCAAGCCTGTTTCAACCTGGAGCCGGGAATTTTCGGGTTATTTTTTCACCTCCGGCGACAATATTTTCCAGCGCCGGCAGTCGTAGTGATTGAAAGCCGATGGGGAAGCCGGAAGCTCCCCCGCAAAAACAGGAGGATATGACTATGAACGGAAAATGGACTGCGGCATTGCTGGCGCTGGCGCTCGGAACCGGTGCGCTCTATGCGGAAGAAGCCAAGAAAGACGCCCCGCCTCCGCCGCCGAAAGGCGAACGCGGCGATCGCGGCGATCGCGCTGAACGCGGCGACCGTGACAACCGCGGCCCCGAACGCGACATGCCTCCCGGCGAACGCGGCCCCGGCATGGGGATGGGGCCCGGCCGCATGGGCGGCATGGGCGGCATGAGCGAGGAGGAACGCGCCGCTCAGCAGGAGTGGAATCGTGAAACCATGCGCATCGCCCGCGAATACCGGAGCACCGAGGACGCCGCGAAGAAGGCCGAACTCGAAGCCACCCTCAAGGAGCGGCTCAAGGAAAACCTCACCAAGATGATCGAAACCGGCCGCGAACGCATCGCCGAAGGCCGCGAACGCATCGCCGAACAGACCAAGCGCCTCGACGAAATGGAAAAGGCCCTGTCGGAACGCGCCGCCGACCTCGACGGCGCTGTCGATCAGGAGCTCGAACGGCTCCAAAACTGGACTCCGCCCGAACGCGGCCAGGGCCAGGGACGCGAACCCGGCCAGGGACGTGGTCAGGGGCGCGGCGGCGATCGCCAGGGTCCGCCCCCGGCGCGCACTGAATAATCACTGATCCCAAAACAAACCATCCCCGGCAGCGGCAGTTGCCGGGGATGGATTGTTTCAATTGCTTTCCGGGGCCAGTTTCAGCAGATATTCTTCGATATTCGGCTCCCAGCTTTCACGGTATATGGCGACTCCTTCGGCCTCCGTCCGGGCCTTGAAGGCGTCGAAAAGTTCCCGGTAGCGCGGCGCGGCGGCTTCCGTGGGATGCCATTGCTCCAGGCGCATGGCCAGGAACGGAATCTCGGCGAATTCGAGACGGCGCAACGCCTCGGGATCGTCGCGCAGCTTCGCCCGGCCCGCCGCGAAAAGCGCCTCGGCCCGGTCGAGGAAAAGGGCGGTGTCGGCCACCGCGATCCGCCGGCTCCGCGCCGCCTCGATGCTTTCGCGATAGAGCATACCGTAGAGCTCGCGCATTTCCCCGGCCGCGGCGCCGTACATGCCGGCGGCGAAGTCAGCGATCAGCGTCTCCATATCCCAATAAGGGTTCCACAGGAGCTTGGCGAAGGCCCAGCCCAGGAATTCCGCCCCCATCGTACCCCGCCCGGTCAAGGGACCCTGGAGCAGGACGCCGGAAACCCCGTTTTCCCGGTAGAATTGCAGATTGCGCTGCATCGAATACCAGGTCGGCTTGTACTCGAAGAGATTTTCGAATTTGACGTAATAATCCCAGACCATCATGCCGTTGGATTGTTCGCGCCAGGCCCGGAACCGCCGCAACTGGGCGCCGTCGAGCAGCTCCAGCTCCGGAATATGCGGCCACAGGGTGCAGAAAAACGCGGTGGCGTCGACGCGGTAATGCTTGGGCGGCTCCCAGGTCTTCTGGTAGACCAGGAAAAGCAGCCGTTCGGTGCCGAGCCCGTTGGCGCGCAGCGCGGCGGCGACATGATTGACCAGCTCGAAGTGCGGCGCGCCCTCGGTGCCTTCACGCTCGATCGCCTCCAGGCACAGCGGACACCGGCACACCACCGGCACGTCGCCCTGCCCGAGACAGATCAAGGTGAAGTCGTCGGAATCGGCCCGGACCGCCGCCACGATGAGCTCCGCGGCCTGCTCCCGGATCTCCGGCGAGCTGGGACACAGCTGCCGCAGCGACCGGCTGCCGTCCTCCTCCATCATGAACCATTCCGGGTGCGCTTCGAGATTTTCACGGGTGAAGGCGACGATCTGGTTGTAAGTATGCGCGTACCACCAGCGCCAGTTGTGCTTGCTGAAACGGACATTGCCGCCGAGTTCGTCCGGGACCTCCCACCACAGGACGTTGGCGCGGTTGCGCAGCCCCCAATGCCAATCCCGCGATTCATAGGTATGCATGTCCCGCAGGTACGGGAACGCCGGCAGCGAAGTCCGGTCGGCGACCTCCGCGGCCAGGGTGGGACGCCGCGGAATCACCTCACGGGTCGACGTGTACCAGCGGCACCCCAGGTCTTCCTCCAGAAAGGCGTAGACGGCGAACAAAGCGCCGCGACGGCTGCCGCCCCACAGATAGAGATTGCCGCCGTCGACGGCGACGCCATAGCCCTCGAAGCCGAGGTCGCGATCCTTCCCCGCCAACGCCGCGGCGCGCCAGGCTTCGGTGCGGCCGACGCTGATGAACGCGGTTTCCGGCGTTTCGGAGTGGACCGGCAGGAGCGCGCCGGTGATTTGTTCCAGGTACTTTTGCAGCTCCTCCGCCGCCGCCAGATCGGCGGCCGGCGCGTCATGCGGCACCACAATGCCCATCCGCGGCGCGCCGTCGACGGCCACGACGATTTCCCCGCCGTTCAAAACCGCCGCCGCCATCCCGGCGACGGCACAGATCATCAATAACCACTTATTCATTTGCGTACCCGGCGAAAGGGTTGACGACGCCGCAGGCGCCGATGATTTCCGCTCCGGAGAGCTCGCGGTCGCTGCCGATCAGGAACAGCGGCAGATAGATGCCGCCCATGCCGGCGCTGTCGAAGCATTCGATCGCCAGCGTATGCGGCCCCGGAACCGCCAGCTCCGGGGGGACGCGGAAACTGAAGCTCTCGGCCCACAGCCTCGTGGCCGGTTTGCCGGTGGCCTCCTCGGTATGCGCGCCGATTTCGTTTCCGTCCCAGTAAAGAACCGCCTCCTCATCGACGCCCATGGCGCAAAGATAGGTGTAGGGGTAATTCCACGATTCCGGGATTTCCGGGCGCTGGCGGAACATGCCGGCGCCGTCGAACCCGGGATAGCCCTGTTCCTCCCAGCCGACGCCGAGCCGGTCCAGATAGGGCGCCCAATCCGCGTCGTTGAAATCGGCGCTCCGCATCCGGGGCAGCTCCGGCTGAATATCTTCCCAGGACCCGACCTGGGTCAGCGGCAGAAAGCGCCACAGCCCGGACAGTTCCAGAATTCCGGTCGCACCCTCCGTCCGCAGCTTTTGGGCGACGTCGAGCCCCTCGCGGGAACGGATCCGCGCCAGCCAGTCGCCGAAAGGGCAGCTCTCGGAATAGGCCCCGATGCCGAATTCTTCCGCCATCCCCGCGACACGGTCGATCTCCCCAAGCAAAGAATCGTCAAAGGGTTCGCCCCGGGCGACGGATTCCATGCTGCGGTGGTTGATCCGCCCGACAGCCAGCGGCAATTCTTCGAGTTCGAGCAGGCGGCGCAATTCCGCGTCGTCCCCGGCCATCGCCAGAGCGTCGGCGAAAGCCGCCTCGCCGGCCGCCGTCAGCGCCGCCGGGTCGGGCGGCGGCAGCGCCGGATCGCCGGCTTCGAAAAGCATCCGGTAAAAGGGCTCCAGCGCGCCGCCGGCCTCCTCCCCGAAAACGCCGCGCAGATAATCGCGTTCGAGTTCCCAGAGGTCGAGACCGGGATTCCACAGCAGCTTGGAGAGCACCCAGGACTTCAGCCCCTGCC
>JAVBSD010000238.1:0-4017 GCA_031547325.1 Victivallaceae bacterium
AGCCGCCGTCCGCGGAGTGCCGCTCGACGACGAGGGTGCCCGAGGTCGCGGCGGCGAAGGCTTCGACGCCGACGGTCAGTTGTCGCGGCAGGTCGGGCGAAGCCGGATACAATGGATCGATGTCCAGATAATCGACCGCCGCCGGCGGCATGGCGTGAAAGGTTTCGCCGATGGTGACGCCGTGGGTGAATTCCGCGGCCACGGAGTAAATGCCCCACTGGTCGGGGGAGGGCGGCGGGATGGCGGCCTCGATGCGGCGGGTTTCGCCGGGCGGCACGGTCAACTGGTATTCGCCGATCAGCAGCGGTTCGGCGGGGAGGCCGGCCTCGGATTCCTTGATCAGGCGGAGGGTGAATTCCGCCGCCAGCGGCGCGCTGCCGGAATTGCCGACGGTGACGGTCGCCCGGTTGTCCGCGCCGGAGCCGATGACGCAGCGTTCCTGCGCCAGGGCCAGGGTGGTGGCGGGCAGGGGGGCGGCCAGGTAGTCGCCGAGCTTGCGCCAGCGTTCGGCGCCGGCGTCGCCGAGCGGGGAGAAGAGGCCCTTGTCGAGCGCCTGCGAGCCCAGGAAGGCCAGCTTGCCGCCGCCGGGATAATGGACGATGCCGGCCATGGTGGTGCCGGCGTCGTTGGCGGTCAGGGGCGCCAGCACCATGCCGGTTTCAAAAAGGAGCAGAATGCCGCGGGAGCTGAAGAGGGCGCCCGGGGAATCGTCGGCGCCGAGTTCGCGGGCCAGCCGGGTCGGAGTTCCCGGCGCGTCGCCGAAGATGTAGGCGCCCTCGAAGCCGGCGAGCCGGCGTCCCGCCACCGGTCCGGTCTGGATCGGCTGGCCGGCGTCGTTGAAGATATACCACATCGGCATGCCGCCGCCGGCGATGACCGTGCCGCCGGAGAGCAGGAACCGGTTGAACTGGGCGGCGGCGGCTTCGGGCACCCCTTCGCAAGGGGTGTGGATCAGCCACGCGACTTCGCCGGACTCCAGCAGCCGGGCCAGCTCGGCGGGGTCGTCGGTGGCCGCGACGGTCATGCCGCGATCGCGCAAGTGCGCTTCGAGGGCGGTTCGGGCTTCGGGATTTTCAAGGAAGATGCCCGATTGGGGACGGTAGATCAACGCGGTACTCGCGGCGGCCGCTCCCATGGCGGCCGCCGCGATCAGACAGATGACGGAGAGAAGCTTGATACGCATCGGATTGGCTCAGTAGTAAATGACGGCGGCGTTGGAGAAGTACCAGGTGGAGGACATCTCGTTGAACTTTTTCCACCGGGCGCTGCCGTCGTAGAGGCCGACGTTGGCGCCTTCGGCGGTCATGATGCTGGTCACCGGGCCGCTGTGGTTCTGGAAGCAGTTTCCGCCGGCGGAGAAGGTCTTGTCCGAAACCATGACGTCGTCGGAATTGTTGTTGCCCAGGCGCAGCGAATGAATGGGCTCGGTCCAGCCGGGGTCGGTGGTTTTCTGGCGCTCGGTGACCGGGATGTAGAAGTACCCGAGCTCGCCGATCGCCCAGCGGTTGGCGGGAACCGGGTCCAGGGAACTGACCGGGCAATACCAGCTCTTGTAATCCGGCGAGTAGGCTTCGGCGTAATTGGTGCCGGTGAGGAAGGCGTTGTAGCCGCCGGTGACGCAGCTCCACGGGCTGTCCCAGTTGCCGCGCGGAGGCGTGTTGTCGTTGTTGTCGTTGGCGTACAGCACGAAACTCAGGGTATTCTGTTTGACCTGGTTCAGGCATTTGATTTTTTGCGCCGCGGCGCGGGCCTTGGAGAGGGCCGGCAGCAGCATCGAAGCCAGAATGGCGATGATGGCGATGACGACCAGGAGTTCGATCAAGGTAAATTTTTTTGCTTTCATAACCAAAATCCTTTCCGTTTCAAAGATTCAATTTGTTTCCCGGAGCGATTCGCCTATGAACAGCTCCGGATCGTTCAATGGATAAACCAATTTTTCCTTGTCTTTGCCGTCGATGATTTCGCCGATGACGCCGGTGAAGTCCTCCGAGGTGGTGGCGGTGATCGACGGGATGCTGTTCTGTGCCATTTCGATATCGCCGCAGGAGACCAGCGAATAATCGCGTCCGGCCAGGCAGCCGATATCGAAGAGTCCGCGCATCACCCCGACGGCGTGGGCCATCGCCGGGACGAAGACGCCGTCGGGGCGGTGGCGGTCGGAGAAGACCGCGATCGCCGCCTCCCGCGCCACGTTGGCGTTGAAGAGAAAGGGCGGCATTTTGTAACTGTGCATATTGCAGATCCTGCCGGCTTTTTCCGCGGCGGCGCGGAAGGCGTCGACCCGTTGGTCGACGATGCAGCCGGCTTCGGTCGGGGTCAGGATGTCGTAGCGGTTGTGGCCGCGCTCCTCGAGCAGTTTGAAGAGGATGGTCACCGAATCCACGACCGAGGGCTCGACGATGCTGCGGATGCCGTACTTGCTGTAATCAAAGGAGATGCTGATCATCTTTTCGCGGCAGGCGATGAATTTCGAGAGCACCATCGGCGGCAGCGGTTCCGGCTCGATATGATAGAAGACCAGGTCGTAATTCATATCCGGCACCGTGGTCAGCAACTCGTCGTTGAAGTAACTGAATACATAGCGCCGCAGGGAGGCGCCGCGCGGCAAAAGCAGCATCGACAAATAGCGCAGCATCCGGCTGCCCGAACCGGCGCCCTCGAGGAGCGCCACCCGCAGCCGGTCGGATTTGGGCGGCGGCGTCAGAATCGAGAACTTGCGGTTGCGGGTGGTCCCGAGGATGCCCCGGTCGCACAGCAAATGCAGTCCCTGGCGAACCGTCAGGTAATTGATCCCGAGTTCGCTGGCCAGGTTGCGCAGACTCGGCAGCACCCCGTTGTGGTATTCGCCGTAACGCATCCGTTCAAGGATGATTTCGGCAACCTGTTCGCTTTTTTTGGTGGGCTTGATCATAATTAAAACAAATTTGATATAGTATAATTATAGTAAATAATTCCGAAAATGCAATAGCCGGATGGGAGAAAAATGCATTTTTTTTGGTTTTTCGCGCAAAAAGCTAACAAAAATGTTTATTCCCTGGCGGCGGTTCCGAAAACCCAAAAAGACCGTGTGCCGCAATGGGCGCACGGTCTTTTGATATTCTGCAATTCCGGCGTCAGTCGCGCCAGCGGCAGATGGCCGAAGAAATTTTCCGTTCCCGCAGAGCCCGATAGACGCCGGGCATCTGGTCCAGGGAGTAGATTTCGCTCGGGAAATCGCGCGGGTCGAGGCGGCCGGTGCGAATGGTTTCGACGACCTGGGCGCGATCGGCGAAGCTGCGGTCGAGCGGGGTCAGGAGAGTCACGCCGTCGCCGGGGAAGAAATCGTGGGGTTCGAGCGGGACTTCTGCAATATAGCTGGCTTGCATCACCAGCCGCGGCCAGGGGGCGGCGTCATGGGCGGAGGCGGCGCGCAGCATACGGTGGGCCAGCCGGACGCCGGGCGTCGAGCCGGAGGCTTCGACGACGATGTCGTAGCCGGAGTTGGCGGCGGCCTTGAGGCGCGCTTCGGCGTCTTCCTGCGTCAGGTCGACCGCCAGGGAGGCGCCGCGCCGCAGGGCCGCGTCGAGGCGCGCCGGGACATAATCGCAGACCGCGGTGCGGCAGCCGGCCAGGCGCAGGAAGGTTTCGGAGAAGGTCCCGATCATCCCCTGGCCGATGATCAGCGCTTTTTCGCCGGGTTGCGGCCGGGCGGAGGCGGCGCCGCGGCGGCTGATCGCCGCGACTTCGGCGATGGCGTAATCTTCGGGGGCGGCGCCCTCCGGCAGCAGTACCGGCGCGCCGTCGCCGGCGGCCCAGTGGAGGTGCAAGCCCGCCTGGCCGCCCCAGTATCCGGCGACGTCGGCGAACCAGCCCTGTCCGTGGCAGCTCACCAGGTCGCCGACGCGGTATCCGGCGGCTTGGGCGCCGACTTCGACGACCCGGCCCACCGTGGAATAGCCGGGGACCAGCGGAAACTTGTCGGCGGCTCCGTAATGTCCGTCGAGCACCCTTAGCTCGGTGCCGGGCGAGACGAAGGAG
>JAVBSD010000060.1:0-3531 GCA_031547325.1 Victivallaceae bacterium
TCGTTTTATCCATATATATTCCGCCATTCATCCATGTAATTTCATTGGAAATAGTTTTTTTTACCATATATAGTATCTTTAGTAAACCCAAACTGAAAGGAGTCGTCATGGCCAAAAAGTACGTCAAATACGGAACCGACGAGCTGATGGAGCTCATCGATGTCTTCAACGTCTCGGAAGAGGCGCAGGCCAGGATCCGCTGCATTCTCGCCGGCGAAGCCGCGCCGCCCGACGCCGGAAACTTTTTCCGCTACTACAACGACCGCAGCAAGGTGGTCGAATTCGAAAACCGTTACGCCGCCCACACCGGCAGCAAGTACGTGCTGGCGGTCAACTCCGGCACCAGCGCTTTGATCGCCGCCCTGGTCGCGGCCGGCGTCGGCCCCGGCGACGAAGTGATCGTCCCGGCCTACACCTTTTTCGCCTCGGTTTCGGCGGTGGTGGTGGCCAAGGCGGTGCCGGTGATCGCCGAGATCAACGAAACGCTGACCATCGACCCGGCGTCGATTGAAAAACTGATCACCCCCAGGACCAAGGCGATCATCCCGGTCCACATGCTCGGCTTCCCGTGCGAAATGGACAAGATCATGGCCATCGCCCGCAAGCACAACGTCGTGGTCATCGAAGACACCGCCCAGGCCTGCGGCGGGCTGTACCAGGGCCGTTACCTCGGCAGCTGGGGCGACTTCGGCTGCGTCAGCCTCGACGCTTACAAGGTCATCGGCGCCGGCGAAGGCGGCATCGTCTCCACCGACAACGAATTCTTCTACACCCGCGCCCAGAGCTACCACGACACCGCCGCCTGCTGGCGCCCGGACCGCTACGGCAAGGAACGCATGGAAGGCGAACTCTTCTGCGGCGAAAACTACCGCATGAGCGAACTCTCCGCCGCCGTGGCGCTGGCCCAGCTCGCCAAGCTCGACTGGATCAACGCTTCGACCCGCCGGATCTACCACACGCTGCGCAACACCATCAAGCTGCCCGCCGGCGTCAAGTGGATGACCCCGGCCGACCCGGACGGGATGTGCGGCTACAACCTGGCGATGCTCTTCGAGACCCGCGACCTCGCGGCCAAGGCGCAGCAGGCCGGCGTGGTCGGCGGCAACGCCCTGGACGCCACCCGCGGCGTGCGCAACTGGCACATGGCCTGGCACTGGGAGCACATCCTCGACCGCAAGACCGCGACCACCGAGGGCTGCCCGTTTACCTGCCCGCACGTCGTCAACGACTACCGTTACACCGCCGACTCCTGGCCGGTGTCCCGCGACATCATCAACCGCGTCGGCGTCATCGGCATCAGCCCGGATATGAGCGATGACACGGTCGCCAAGGCCGCAGCCGCCATCACCGAAGGACTGGCAAAATGCTGAAGATCGCTCCGTTGATCGACCTCTTTTTCCCCGAGCTGGAGTGGGAAAAGCGCGCGGCGCGCATCGCCGAATGCGGCTTCGACGCCGTCGAAACCTGGCAGGGCGGCGACCCGGCGGTGCTCAAGCGCATCGCCACCAACGGCGTCAAGCTGGTCAGCATCGTGATCAACTTCGCCACCGATGAAGCCGTCGCCCCGATCCGCGCGGCCAACCTCAACGCCTTCCTCGAACACGTCGACCGCATGGCCGACAACGCTCTGGCGGCCGGCTGCCGCCAGGGCATCATCACCGCGGGCCAGCAGGTGCCGGGCATGAGCTACTGCCACCAGCGCACCGCGCTGGTCGAAGCGCTGGCCCGCGCCGGCGAACTGGTGGCGCCGCGCGGCTTCACCTTGAACCTCGAACCGCTGAACACCGAAGTCGACCACGCCGGCTACATGCTCTTCGATCCCGCCGACGCGGTGGCGATCGCCAAGGAAACCGGCCGCCACAACGTCAAGGTGCTCTACGACATCTATCACATGACCATCATGACCGGCAACCAGACCGAGTTCCTGCGCGCCAACCTGCCGTGGATCGGACACTTCCACGTCGCCGGGGTGCCGGGACGCCACGAGCCGGCGGCGGGCGAGACCAACTATCCCTTCCTGCTCGGCGAAATCGACAAGGGCGGCTACCAGGGCTACATCGGGCTGGAATACATGCCCTTGCTGGAATCGGCGGCTTCGCTGGAACAGACCCGGAAGTACTTCACAGCCGGACGTTGAACGAAAGGATCGCACTTCATGCATTACTTCGGACTCAACGCGATGGTCGGCCGCGGCACCTTCGCCGACAACGACTTCCCGGACGCCGGATCGCTGATCCGGCATCTGGATTACCTCGGCATCGACCGGACGCTGGTCTATTCGGTCGCCGCCCGCGACTGGTCGCCGTTCGGCGGCAACCGGCTGCTGCTGGAGGAAATCGCGCCGTGGAGCGAGCGCCTGATCCCCGCCTTCGTCATCACCCCGGCCGACTTCTATGAAGACGGCAACATGGACTACCTCAAGCGGGAGTTCAGTTCGGGCAGGATCCGCGCGCTGCGGATCTGCCCGGCCGAGTCGCGCTTCACGGTGCGCCAGATCGAACCGGTGCTGGCGGGGCTCGCCGAGTACGCGCCGTTGGTGCTGATGGACGCGCGGTTCAATACCGGCATCACCGATTTGCGCGACTTCGAAGACCTGGCGTTGCAGTACCCGGGCGTCTCCTTCGCAATCTGCCAGCAGATGTGGGGAGGCTTTCCCGCGATTCTCGACCTGATGCGGCGTTGCCCCAACGTCCATCTGGACACTTCGTGGCTGCATATGCGCGACACCATCGAGCTGATACGCGACCGCTTCGGCATCGAGCGTCTGCTCTTCGGCGTCGGTTCCGCGTCGCACCACGGCTCGGCCATCGGCGCCCTCGCCCAGGCGCAACTGACCGACCATGACCGCGAACTGGTCGCCCACGGCAACCTCGAACGGCTGCTCAAAATGCCGCCCCTGACCCGCGCGCTGGCCCGGGAGCCGGCCATCCTGCAGGAAAAGCCGCTGTGGCGGAAATTCCGCGACGGCGGCCGCCTCGAAGGCGTCAAGATCATCGACGCCCACGGCCACTGCGGCCCCCACACCCGCGGCTGGGTGCAACGCGAAGGCACCCCGGAAACATCGATGGCGGCGATCGTCGAACATATGGACCGCTACGGCGTCGAAACCCAGATTCTGACCGGCGAGAGCGCGCTCTTCTGCGAGCCCGTCTCCGGCAATCTCGACGTCGAAACGATGGCGCGGCGCTATCCCGGCCGGATCAAAGGCTACTTCGTCTACAACCCCCACTACGCCGCCAACATCACGGCGGAGGTCCTGGACGACTGCTTCAGCCGCGATTTCTTCGTCGGCTTCAAAATCCTGCCGGCGTACTGGGCGCTCAAGGTTGACAGCGATGTCTTCAATCCGGTCTGGGAATATGCCGAAAAGCACCACCTGCCGGTCCTGATCCACACCTGGGACGACGGCTGGAACTCCCCGTCGATGCTCGCCGGGGCCGCCGGGAAATATCCCAACGCCAAGCTGCTGCTCGGCCACTCCGGCGGCGGCACCAGGGGGCGTCTCGAATCCGAAGCGCTGGCGCAGAAATT
>JAVBSD010000074.1:0-4817 GCA_031547325.1 Victivallaceae bacterium
TGAGATAGGCGACCAACTTATGCAGTTGGATCGCACCAGGTTGTCCAACCTGGACCATGGCCTTGCTTCGCGGCGGCCCCTTTTCTTTTTTCTTTTTTCTTTTTTTTAGTATGCGAGTTCGATCATCGCGTGGCAACTGAACGGCGGCACCGTGAAGCGGATCGCGCCGTCGGCGTCGCGGCCGAACTCCAGCATTTCGCCCGCGGGCTGCAAGGTGACCGTCTTGACTTCGCGCGGCAGCCGCAGCGTCGCTTCGACGTCGTGGAGCACCGGCAGGTCTTCGACCACGGTGATGCCGGCGGGACGGTCGTCGCCGCCGCCGCGCGGCGCCATCACCGCGTACAGCAGATGCATCACGTAACGGTTGTCGCGCGCCTGTTCGGCCAGGGTCATCCGGCCCGACGAGGGCAGCGCGGTGACGGCGGCGGTGGGCGGCGCTTCGAGCAGCGCCGCGATCAGCTTCGCCATGTATTTGCGCAGCAGCACCGTGCCCATGCGGCGGTACAGCGTGAAGACCGGATGCGCCAGATAGGCGATCTGTCCCTTGCGCACGCCGGAGGCGAACCCGGAGGGTTCCGGCCGGTTGGGCGTATGCTGGTGCGACGAAAAATGACGCCAGGTGCGGTTGAAGTAGGGATCGTAAACCTGGCCCAGGGACTTCCCGTCGGTGACGGTGAGCCGGCGGCTCGGCGTGTACATGACGAAGGGCGTGGTGCACCATTCGGGGAGGAATTCCGCCTCCGGCAGGATGTAATCGGGCGAAAACTCGCTGACGGCGGCGACCGATCCTCCGACGTCGAAGATCATTTTGCCGTCGGCGTCGAGGCCGCTGTCGCCGGTCAGCAGCAGCCTGCCGCCGGCGGCGAGGTAGCGGTCGAGCTTCGTCTTGAGCTCGGCGTTGACCTTGACATTGTCCGGCAGAATCAGCAGCCGGTATCCGTCGAAGTCGTCGTCGAAGCTCAGCAGGTCGAAGAGGCAATGCGATTCAAGCAGCAGCCGGCAGACGCCGGTGTCGGCGTCGTCGTGTTCCCTGGCGTGTTCGATCGAATCGCTCGACAGGACCGCGATGTCGGCCACCGGCTTCACGTTTTCGCACCACGCTTCGCGGCTTTCGACCTCCCGGTAGGCGGCGCCGATGACCTCATAGGTGGTCGGGTCGAGCTTGGCCGACGGATGCAGCTGGTCGCCGACCGAGCATTTGCTGCCCAGCGCCAGCATCAGCGCGCATTCGTAGCGCAGCGCGTTGGGGTCCTTGAAGCCGCCGAATTCGCCCCAGGTGGTGTGGAACTTGCCGGTCATGCCGAGAAAATCCAGCCCGGAGTGCGCCGCCGACAGCGCCGACATCGGGAAGTGGTCGTAGCCCCAGCCGCCGGTGGGAAGCGATTCCAGTTCGAGATGGGTCATGTAGCCGTAGAGTTTGCGTTCGCCGCGCGGCACGTGGCCGGAGTTCTGGAAGAGCGGCATGGTGGCGGAAACTTCGCGCAGCGCGGCGAGGATTTTTCGGTAGTAGTTGTCCAGCACCAGCTTGCGGTGCTTGTCGCGGTCGGCTTTCTTTTCGGCGTCCAGCCCGAGCTTGGCCATCGACGCCATGCAGTACGGACAGAAGCACTCGGGCGCGCTGATGATGTCGATGAAAATGCCGTCGCAGTCCGGGAACAACCGCGCGGTTTCGCGGACCTCGTCGCACAGGTAATCCAGATAGGGGGTGTTGAAACACAACAGCTTGTAGCACGGGATCAACGGATCGACGACCTTGCCCTCGGGGTGGATCACCTGGAAGTCCATCCGGCGGTCGGCCAACTGCTGGTTGAAGCCCCCGGTGATGTAGATGGGGGCGTTGATGCCGGCGGATTTGAGCGCGTCGAACTGGCGGCGCAGCAGGTCGAACTTCAGGTGCGGGTGGATGTTGCCGACCTGGGTCGGATGGTAGTGCCAGCCGTGGTGGCAGACCGCGAAGAGCGTGACCGAGTTGACGCTGGCCGCCTTGAGCGTCGCAATCCACTGATCGGCGTTGAAGTCGCCGCCGATGTCGGGCAGCTCGCCCGAGGTGTGGAAGTCCAGGTGGATCTGACGGAAGGGAAGTTTGTGCATGCGATGATCCTTTGGTTAAAAGATGCCGTTAATATAGCGGAGAACTCCATAAAACAAATAGCGATTTATGGCAAAATTATGTCAAATTCTCCGAATCCGGAAAAATCGCCGCGAAATCGAAGTCGCCCTCCAGCCGGCGCATGACTTCGCGTTCGCGGCGGCGCATCCGGCGGCGCGGCTCCGGTTCGAGGTCGTCTTCGCCCGCCGCATGGAGCAACGCGTGGACGATGTACAGGACCATTTCGCGGGCGTAGCTCGAATTCCGCCGCCGGGCTCCCTCGCGCTGTGCGACTTCGGGGGCGATCAGCGCTTCGAGCGCCACTTCGCCGTCGAAGCAGCTCTCCGGGTCGTCGAGGTAGCTCATGGTGATGACGTCGGTGGTTCCTTCGTGCTCCAGGATTTCGCGGTTGGCCCGCGCCATCGCCGGGTCGCCGAGAAAAACCAGCGACAGAGTCCAGTCGCCGCCGGGCAGCCGGGCGAGTTCAGCGGCCCGCCGGGTCATGCGGCGGAGCGGGGCGCAGGCCGGTGGCGGCGTCCGCCTGAGTTTCCAGGTGTGAGTGATCTGCATGTTCGTGTCCGGGTTTCCTGTAGGCGATGCGCCCGTGGTACATGGTGGTCAAAGTCCAGATGAAGCTGCCGCGCACCTTGGCCAGGTCGGCGATGGTCATCTCCGCGGCGTCGAGCTGCCCGGCGGCGATGCGGTCGCGGAAAATTTCGTCGACCGCCGCTTCGATTCGGGCCGGGGTGGGCTTCTCCAGCGAACGGCAATAGGCTTCGCAGGCGTCGGCCAGGCTGACGATGACGATCTCCGGCTCCCGGGGCGGGGTGCCGGGGTAGCGGTAGTCCTTTTCCACCGGCCCGCCGTCTTCCACCCTGGCTTTGGCCTTGTGGTAGAAGTGCAGCAGCGAATTGCCGTGGTGCTGGGTGATCGCGTCGCGGACGACCCGGCACAGCTTGTGGCGCACCGCCAGGTCCAGGCCGTCCTTGACATGGTTCAGGATGATCATGCTGCTCAGGCGCGGCGACAGCGCGGTGTGGTGGTTGACCGAATCGAGGTTGTTTTCGGTGAAGTATTCCGGGTTGACGATCTTGCCGATGTCGTGGTAGAGCGCGGCCGCCCGCGCCCGCAGCGGATTGGCGTCGATGACCTTGGCGGCGTTTTCGGCCAGGATCGCGACGTTCTGGCTGTGCATCGAGGTGCCGGGGGCGCGCAGATGCAGCTCTTTGAGCAGCGGATGGTTGAAGTCGCACAGCACCAGCAGCGACATGTTGGTGCTGACGTTGAAGGCCAGCTCCAGCATGAAGATCAACGGCAGGATCAGCATCGCCGCGCCGATCGTGCTGGCCGCGGCGACGGCGGCCAATTGCCCGATGTCTTCGGGATGGTAGAGGATGATTTCCAGCACGTCGCGGTCGATCAGCCAGTAGACCGCCAGCAGCACGAAGGTGCGCAGGAACAAGCTGCGGTAGTTGGTTGCCCGGCGCACCACCAGTCCGGCGAAGGAACAGATCACCAGCGCGGTCAGCGCCTGGATCAGGTTCATCCGCAGCATTTGCGCGACGACCACCGCGACGAAGAAGCCGCCGCCCATCGACACCCGCAACCCCATGGTCACCGACATCAGCACCGTGGCCAGCAGCACCGGGGTCACGCTGAACACCAGTCGGGGTGAAATGCCGAATTGGTTGCTGGCCAGATAAAAGCCCCGGATGAACGCATAGTTGATCAGCAGCGACAAAATGATGATGCTGCCGAAGAGAAAAATGCGGCGGTTGCTGTGGATCACCTCGGGGTGCAGATGCCACAGATAGAGCGCCACGAAAAGCACCAGCAGGAAACTGAACGCCATGTTGGCCAGGAGCTCCCGGTCGAGGCTGGCCGAGTCGATGTTGGCGTTGTAATAATCCTGATATTGGGCGAGGCAGTCGCGGTCGGCCGGAGTCAGCAGGGCGCCGCCGCCGACCAGCAGGGCGCCGCGTTCGAGGATGCGCCACACCGGTTTGATCCGGGCGGCGGCGGCCTCGCGGAGCACTTCGGTGGCGTCGTGGTCGATCGCGAGATTGCCTTGCTCGCCGATCAGGGCGGCGAAGATTTCTCCGAGCTGGCGGGCCTGCTCCTCTGCGTCGGCGCCGGCCGGCAGCGACACCTGGGCCAGCAACCGGTAGGCGAGCTCCATGCCGGCCTGGCGCGGGGTCAGCAGGGTTTGGGCCTGGCGGTGATGCAGCATATCCGGGCTGTCGATTTGGAGCTGGGTGTCGCCATGCAATCCGGAGAGCTCGCCGGCGGGAAGGATGCCGGTGCGGGCGACGCCGCGGATGAAGTCCTTGTAGGCGTTGGGCCGGGCCAGGAATTCCCGGCAGGCGTGGCGCAGAGTTTCCGACAGCTCCTCCGGCGGCGGCACTTCGGCGAGCCCGCAAAAAAAGTCCCAGAAGCGCTTGTCGATCGCCGCCTGCTCCTCGGACAGCGGGACCAGGATCACCGGTTCGGCGCGCATCGCCTCGGTTTCCTTGGCGCGGGTGGCCTCGCGGTCCTCGTATTCGAAGGTCGGAGTGGTGACGAATACCGGGTGCGGCGCCCGCGACAGATTTTCCCAGTCCAGGTTCAGCTTGTCGTGGATCGACAGCATCAGCAGCACCGAACAGACGATCCAGATCAGCACCAGCATGAAGACGGTGACCGCGTGCGATTCTTCGGCGGCTTCGGCCAGGCTGCTGCCGGTGCGGCG
>JAVBSD010000056.1:0-4269 GCA_031547325.1 Victivallaceae bacterium
CTCGCAAACAGCGTGTGCATCCCTTCGTCCGGATCGCACAACGCCATGGTGCCGAGGGTGTCGCCGTGGTAGCCCCCCCGGACCGTCAGCAGGCGGTTGCGCTCTTTGAAGCCGCGC
The DNA here is from genome assembly GCA_031547325.1 of Victivallaceae bacterium. Lineage (GTDB taxonomy): Bacteria > Verrucomicrobiota > Lentisphaeria > Victivallales > Victivallaceae > JAVBQJ01. Next base: position 118 of record JAVBSD010000056.1, read on the forward strand.
GCGAACTGGTACTGGATCGCCATCTTGACCGCCACCTCGCAGGCGATCGACCCCGAATCGGCGTAGAAAATCCGGGTCAACCCCGCCGGCACGATGCCGAGCAGCCGTTCGCCGAGCCCGATCGCCGGGCGATGGGTGAAGCCGCCGAACATCACGTGTCCGACCCGCGCCGCCTGTTCGGCCATCGCCCGGTTGATTTCGGGGCGGTTGTAGCCGTGGATCACCGCCCACCACGAACCGATGCCGTCGATCAATTCACGGCCGTCGGCGAGCCGGATGCGGACTCCGGCGGCGGACTCGACCAGCTCGACCGGCGGCGGATCGACCATCGGCGCGTAGGGGTGCCACAGGTGGCGGCGGTCGAAATCAATTTCGCGCATACTCAAGCTCCGTGCGCTCCGGATGGAGGAAATCGACCCGCGGCAGGTCGGCAAACCAGGCGCCGGGCCACTCCTTGGCCAGCTCGGCGAGCAGCCACTCCCGGGTATCCCGTTCAATCACCGGATCGGCCGCGTCGCCGCGGTTGAAGATCATCCCCGCCAATTGCGCGCCGTGGTTTTTCACCGCTTCCAGCGACAGCAGCGTATGATTCAGGCTGCCGAGCCGCCCCGAGGTGACCAGCACCACCGGATAACGCCGCGCCACGGCGAAATCCAGCGTCGACAGTCCGCGGGTCAGCGGCACCATGAGACCGCCGGCGCCTTCGAGCAGGACATGGTCGTAACGCTCGGCCAGCATCGCGGTGATGCGGTCGACGCGCCCGATGTCCACCACCCGGTGCTCCAGCTCCGCCGCCAGATGCGGCGAGGCCGGAAATTCGAAAACCTCGCTGCAGGTCAACCCCGCGTCGTCCTCCGCCAGCGGACCGGTCTGCATCAGCCGGCGGTGTACTTCGATATCCGGCGAAACGCCGTGGCTGCCGGTCTGGACCAGCTTCTGGGTCGCCACGTTCCCTCCCCGCGCCGCCAGGGCGCGGGCCAGCATGCCGGTGGCGATGCTTTTGCCGATCTCGGTATCGATGCCGCTGACCAGCCAGATGGAACCGTTCATTTTTTCACCCCCACCAGGAACATCGGGCGCCAGGTGAGCGTCACCCCGCCCGACGCGGTTGCAAAACGCCGGCGGTATTCCGCCTCGAATCCGGCCAGCCGCCCCCGGGTCCAGCGCGCCGGCGCGCCGACCCCGGTCACCCCGGAATACTTCAGCTCTTCGAGCACCGCCCGAACCGACGGAAACTCCTGAATCCGCTCCCATTCCCGCGCCGCCGCGATCTCGAAATACGGCTCGAAATCGCCGCGGAAGTCCGCCAAAGTCCGGTAATCCAGCGACACCGGCAGCAAACTGGAAATCTCCGCCAGGTTGCCGATTCCGAAGCTGGAAACCGCCACCGCCCCGCCGGGGGTCAGCGCCGCCGCCAGCTTCCCGGCCAGCGCCGCCGGATCGGTCAGCCACTGCCACACCGCGTTGCCCGCCGCCAGGTCGAGTTCCCCGGGCAGCGCCAGGGTTTCGATGTCGCCGGCGAGAAACTCCCCGTCGCCGGCGGCGGCCTCCGGGACCAGGTCGTTGCGGATCAAAGCATCCGGGGTGAAGCGTTCCAGCATCGCCTCGGTCAAGAGACCGTCGCCGACGCCGAATTCCAGCACCCTGCGGTAATGCCGCCGCGGCAGGGCCGCCGCCAGCTCCCGCGCCAGCTCGGCCTGGACCGACGCGTGACGCCGGTAGCTCTCGCGGTGGCGCGCGAAACGCCGCGCCACCAGATCTTTGTCAGGCGCCGACGGCTTCACGCCACACCTCGCTGCCGCACCAGTGCGGCCAATCGAATTCATGCACCGCCACCCCGGCATGGCGCGCCCAGCTCCGGCACTGGTTTTCGGCCGAAAAAATGCGGTCCCGCCGGCCGATCCACGCCGCGCCGTAGCAGTTCGGCGCTTCGGGAGACGCTGCGACGGCCGCCGCGAAATATTCCAGCTCCTCCAGCAGATCGGCGTCGCGCCGTTCCGGCCCCGACGGCGCGCCCATGCGCCGCCAGAACTTCGCCGCCGAAACCCGCGGCCGCCACTGTTCGACGGTCGCGTTGAAAATCTCCGGCGCGATGCCGCATTCGGCGTCGACCGGGGTCAGCGTCCCGTTGACCGCCAACGCCCGGTCCCACGCTGCCGCCAGCCGCGCCGCCGCCCACACCCCGAAGCTCCAGGCGATCAAATTCCTGCGCCCGTACCCATCCAGCGACGGCAGCGCGCCGTCCCGGTGCCACTCATGAAGCGCCAGTACGTCGCCCGCGGCGGGCAGGCTTTCCGGCGGCACCGCCGCCGCGGTCTGCCCCCAGCCGAGCGCGAAAACATGGACCTCGCCGCCGTCGCCGGTCCGCAGCCAGGTGCTGTTCACGCCAGCACCTCGTCGATCGCCGCCAGCGCCTCGTCGTCGAGGGCCGCGGTGAGCGAAAAACGCAGCCGCGCCGTCCCCGGCGGCACCGTCGGCGGCCGGATCGGAAAAACCAGAATGCCGCGCTCCCGGAACCGCCGCGCCAGCTCTTCGGCCCGGCGGTTGTCGCCGGCCATCAACGGCACGATGTGCGAATCGCCGCCGGTGACGCAGCCGCGGTCGCGTAAAATCCGCCGCAGCCCCCCCCCCAATTGCGCCAGGCGCCGCCGCCGGCCATCGAAGCCGGGCATTTTTTCCAGCACGAAACGGCTCCATTCGACCGCGACCGGCGGCAAGCCGGTGGTAAAGATCAAAGGCCGCATGGTGTTGACCAGATATTCGCGCACCACCGGCGCCATGATCGCGTAGGCTCCCGTCGAGCCGAAGGCCTTGCCGAAGGTCCCGATCAGCACGTCGACCGCGTCGAGGACGCCCTGCTCCGCCGCCAGCCCCCGGCCTTCCGGCCCGCGGACCCCGGCCGAATGCGCCTCGTCGACGATCAGGACGGCGTCGTATTCCCGTTTGAGCCGCGCCAGCTCGGCCAGGTCGGCGGCGTCGCCGTCCATGCTGAAGATCGATTCACTGACGATGAAGCATTGGCGGTACTCTTTGGCGGCCCCGGCCAGCATTTCGCCGAGCTGGGCGTAATCCAGGTGGCGGTAGCGCCGGTATTCGGCCGCGCCGAGGCGCAGTCCGTCGATGATGCTGGCGTGGTTGAGCTTGTCGGAGAGCACCAGGTCGCCCTTTCCGGCCAACGCCGGCAGGATGCCGATGTTGGCGTGGTAGCCGGAATTGAAGACCAGCGCCGCCCCGCCGCCGTACCAGGCCGCCAGCTCCTCCTCCAGCTGCCGGTACGCCGGATGGTTGCCGGTCAGCAACCGCGATGACGCCGCCGAAAAACCGGCCGTCGGGCAGCGGTCGCGGAATTCGGCGGCCAGTTCCGCGTCGCCCGCCACGCCGAGATAGTCGTTGCCGGAGAGATTGAAGCAGCGCCGGCCGTCGCACAGCGCGGCGCCGCCGTCACCCGGTTCGACGCTCCGCAGGGTGCGGAGCGACCCGGACCGGGCCAGGTCGTCGAGCTCGGCCTCCAGCCGGTCGAGAAAGGTCATTCGAAGTACTCCTTGAGCTTGCGGTGCAGCGTCCGCCGGCTGATGCCGAGTTTTTCGGCGGCGCGGGTGCGGTTGCCGTCAACCTCCTCGAGCGCCTTTTGAATCAGGTATTTTTCGTTGTGTTCGAGGTCGAAACGCGAGGTCCCGACCGCCTCCGGCGGCGCGTTCTTCACCGGGTCGCAGACGCCCGGCGGCACGTTTTCGAGGTCCAGTTCGCCGCCGGAGCTCAGCACCACCATGCGTTCGACGGTGTTGCGGAGTTCGCGGATGTTGCCGGGCCAGCGGTAGTCGCACAAACACCCCAGCGCCCGGTCGGTGATGCCGGCGATCGGCTTGTTGTTGTCGCCGGCGAATTCCCCGATGAACCGCCGGACCAGCACCGGGATGTCTTCGCGGCGCTCGCGCAGGGGCGGCATGTGAATATTGACCACGTCGAGGCGATAAAAAAGGTCTTCGCGGAAGGCCCCCGCGCGAACCTGCGCCGCCAGGTCGCGGTTGGTCGCGGTGACCAGCCGGGCGTCGTTGCGGATCTCCTCGGCGCCGCCGACCCGTTCGAAGGTGCGGTTTTCCAGCACCCGCAGCAGCTTGACCTGAATCGCCGGATCGATTTCGCCGATTTCAT
>JAVBSD010000233.1:0-3830 GCA_031547325.1 Victivallaceae bacterium
AGCATGGAATAGGTGTGAATGAAATATCCAGAGGCCAGTTGCCCGCCCGATTCGGGCGGCAGGAAGGTATGCCAGGAGATCGGCGCCAGGCGGTTCCACATCGGCCAGTCGCCCGCGTCGTGGAAATTCGGCATGTACATCAGCTCGCGCATCTCGAAGGGCGGCGCGAAGCGGCGCGGCACGATCTTCAATATTTCTCCGCGCAGATCGGGGAAGCGGGTGACCTCGTCGGTGTACATGCGGCAGCCCAGGTCTTCTTCGAGCAGCGCCAGCACGCCGTTGAGCGGTCCGGGAGCGCCGCCGCGGATGAAGCAATTGCCGTCGGCGAATTCGATGGCGTAGGACTGCGGCGGCAGGGCGTCCCGGAAGCCGGCGGCGGCCGCCAGCGCGGTTTCCCCGACGCTGATGCAGGGCGGCCGGGCGGCGGCTTCGGAGATCACCGGGACGGCGACGCCATAGAGGCGTTCGAGGGTCGAGGCGAGGAGCTTCGCGGCGTAGGCCTCCTGGATGCCCGGCGTTTCCGGGACGGCGACGCAGAGATTTTCCGTCGCCAGGGAGCGGGCTTCGCCCCGCGGCGCCAGGGCGTTCGCCGCGGCGCAAAACCCCGCCAGGCATATGCCGGCGGCGAATAGCAATTTGTCGATCATTTCTTCAAACCTTGTATTTCTTGACGTGTTCGAGCGCGGATTTCAAGCTGAGGTTGGCCATGCAGATGCGGCCGTCGCCGGCGCCGTAATAGAGATAAATGTCGTCGCCCAGCACCACGTTGGCGCAGGGGAAGATGCAGCCGGGGTAGGAACCTTCGCGTTCGAACCCGACCGGCTCCATCACCGGCTCGGCGGTCCGGCACAGGACCCGGCGCGGATCGGCGCGGTCGAGCAGCATCAGCCCCACCCGGTAGATTCCGGCCATGTCCACGGCGTGGTAGAACATCAGCCAGCCGTCGTCGGTCGGAATCGGCACGCCGGAGCCGCCGATCTTCATTTTTTCCCATTCGCGTTCAGGGCGGGCCAGCAGCCAGTCGTCGGGCAGGTCGCGACCGGGGCGCTGGTCCATATCCCAGGGCATTTCCCGGCGGTTGCTGCTCCAGTGATCGACCCGGTCGCAGAAGACCAGCCAGATACAGCCGGGGTTGTAGAACATCGGCAGCGTCCACGCCATCGCCAGGGTCGGGCGGTGCAAATAAACGTATTTGCCGCCGATTTTCTCCGGGAAGAGCACGACGTTGGCGTCGCAAAGGTGTTCGCTGGACAAGGGGCCGAGCCGTTCGACCGTTTGCCAGTCATTGGTCACGGCGAGTCCGGTGCGCCGGAAATTCCGGCTCCAGGTCGGGTGGCGGTTGCCGCCGGGGCCCAGGCGGTAATGGCCTTCGCCGTAGACCTTGAGGTTCCAGCTCCGGGCCGCGTAGGTGATGTACCAGCGTCCATCCAATCGGGTAATCCGCGGATCGTCCACCGCGCCGTGGTCGAAATCGTGCCAGTCGGGCGACGGCGACAGGAACGGCTCGGGCCGCGCCGTGAAGCCGTACCCGTCGGCGCTTTCGGCCAGTCCGAGGTGCATCGCGCCGTCGCCGGCGGCGGCGGTGAACAGCATCTTGAAACTTTTCCGTCATGGATTACGCCGGGATTCATCACGGTTTCAGCGGTCCAGGGCAATTCCGGCATCGGGCGCAGAATCGGATTCCCGGCGTAACGTTGGATGTTCAGCATGTGGTTACTTCCAGTTGCCGGCATCGTTGATTTCCGCGTCCCGGAGGCTGTGGACCGAACCGTCGCAGCGGGAGAGGTTCGCCCGCTGGCCGTGCCGCAGGTATACGCTGTACCACTCCGTGCCGGTCAGCGACGCGTTGTTGTTGATCTGCGCAGTCAACCCGTTGACGCGCTCGGGATTGGTGTCGCCGCTCCAGATATGGCGCGGATCCAGCTTGGCCAGGCGCTTGGGGGCCTCGGAAACGTCGTTGATCCAGATATTGACGCCGTAAGGCGATTTCCAGCCGGAGGCCACATCTTTGATGACGTTGCTGCCGACCGCCGACGGACACTCGTAAACCGCGCCGTACGGGATGATCGGCGCGCCCAGGACGACGTTGGCGGCGGGACCGAGATTGTTGTACCCGAGCATGTAGGAATACCAGTCCAGCCAGTTGTAGTTGGAGGCAATGGCGTAATCGTCGTTGTCGTTGGCGTACATATGCAGCCCGAGGGCCAATTGCTTCTGGTTGGCGGTGCACTTGATCGACTGCGCCGCCGCCCGCGCCTTGGACAGCGCCGGCAGCAGCATCGACGCCAAAATTGCGATGATTGCAATCACCACCAAGAGTTCAATGAGAGTGAATTTTTTCATTTCCGACCTCCTTTGGGTTTTCAGTTGAAGTTCATCGCTGTCATCGGTTCAGCGGCCGGCAGCGGCCGCAATTCCGTTTTCGGCTCCGGACACACCGGAATGATCTCGCGTCCGGGGCGAAATTCGTTTTGGCTCAGGCGCGCCACCGCCCGGCAGGCCTGTCCGCGGTAGTCCACCCTGACCGAAGTGATCTGAGCCACGTCGGCGAACCAGGAGATCATCCGGTCGTAACCGACGACCTCCAATGCCGGGTCCGCCAGGGCGATTCCGGCGGCCAGGGCGTCTTCGACGCAGAAGACCGCGGTGAAGCGTGTCGAATGCTTCCTGGCCTGTTCCAGGGCGAGCGGCCCACCGTGCTGCATGCGGCGCAAGGCGTTGCCCCCGCCGAGCTGATCCGAGCCAAAGCCGCATTGGGTCAGGTCCTCCAGCCGGCCGCCGAGCCTGAGGAATTCCTGCCGGAACCCCTCGATGCGCAGCGCGTAATTCAAGTCCGGAAGGGTCTCCGGCCAGATGTTGACCGTGCAAATCCGACGGTGTCCCAGCTCCCACAGATGCCGCGCCGCCCAGCGGCCGCCGCCGGCTTCGTCGCTGAGCACTTCGACCAGGTTGGGGTAACGGGTGGCCTCCGCATTGCACCAGTAGTTCAGCCAGGCGAAGCGCATCTGGGGATACTCCTGGGGCATGCCGATTTTTTCCTGCCAGTCGCACTGATCGGAAAAGATCATCCCGAAAACGTGAAAATCCTTGCTGTTCAGATAAAACCGCAACGTCTGCTCCGGATCGCCGTAGACCGGAAGCAGCATGATTCCGTGTTCGGCGCAGGCGGCCTGGGCGCCGTCCAGGATACTCATCAGGATACTCGAATTGACATATTCGCTGCGCGTCCAGCAGGAGTGCAGCAGGAGCGCCCGCTGGCGGCCGTCGCCGTCGCCGAGCTGCCGGGCGACGAAGGTGCCTTGCTTGGGGCGGCGGTAACAGACGCCGTCCCGGATCAACTGTTGCAGCGCCATGTCGGCGGTGCGGATGCTGACTCCGCCTTTGGCGGCGATTGCGGTCAGTCCCGGCAGTCGGTCGCCCGGCAACAGGTTGTCCGAAGCGATCCATTTGCGGATCTCCTCGCCGAGACGGAGGTATGCGGATTTGCCGGACACTTTCATATGAACTACATTATAGGGCGATTATACTTTTTTGTCAACGGGATATTCCCCGAAAATAAAAAAAAAAGAAAAATAGTCGGCCGCCGCGCAGCTTTTGGCCGACTATTTTTCTTTTTTTCTTTTTTTTATTTTTTCAGGAAAGAGAGGCCGAAACGCGCTGCCGCACTGCGCTCCAGCTCCTCCCGGTGCCCCGGCCCCGCAATGCCGATCAACAACCTCGCACGCTCCTGAAGACTCTTGCCATACAAATCAACCACCCCATGCTCCGTCGCCACATAGTTGACCCGGCTGCGCGGCGTCACCACCCCCGCCCCAGGCTCCAACACCGGA
>JAVBSD010000363.1:0-3779 GCA_031547325.1 Victivallaceae bacterium
GGATTTTGATGAAAAATACCGCGATGCCGTACCCGACCAGCCCGCGCAGCGAAATCGACTGCACGAAGGCGTCGGCGAAGCGCCCGGCATTGACGATCACCGAAATAAAACCGACGATGACCAGAATCCACAGAGTCGTCATGGTCCAGCGGTTGAAGATCCTGCCGATGAAATCCCGGGTCGCGTTGAGGAAACGGTCCGGACTCCAGATCGGAATCCGGAAAAAGAGATAGCTCGACAGCACGATATGCCAGAACATCCCCGCCTTGAATTCGCGCATCTTGCCGACGCGCTGCGCCGTCGCCTGGTACCCCGGCCGCAGCAGATTGCTCTGCGCCAGAAATCCGAGCACCTTGGTCACCTCGGCTTCGGGCATCCGCACTCCGGCGGCCTCCAGCTTGCGCAGAAAATCCGGCAGCGGCTGGTCGTGGGTCAACATCCGGATGACCTGGTAGTGACGGTTGGAAATGCGGAAGTAATTCCCCGAAGTCGGTTCGAAAAGCACCCAGGACGGCTGCCCGTCGAGACCGGTTTCCCCCCTGATCACCTCGATATCGGTGCGCAGCGTCCCGGTGTGCGGCACCGGCGCTTCCGGCGCCGGCGCCGGCGTCAGGTCGTCGCGGTTCATGATCGGTTCCCTGGCCATCGTTTTACCACTGGCGGTAGCGCAAAATCAGGTTGCGGAAGAGGTAATACCCGAGCGACACATTGTCCCCGGAGAGCTTGGCGACACCCCGCAGCCCGTCGCGCAGCGCGGTCTTGTCCAGCCAGCGCGGCCGGTCGGCGATCTCCACCCGGACCATGTAACAGTACAGCTTGCGCTCGGTCAGCACCGGCCGCGGCGAAATCGACACGATCCGCCCGGAAATCGGCTCCTCCGGACGGGCGTGGAGATACAAAGTCACCCGGAGATCCTGCGAAAGCACCGAGGCATTGCGCTCGTCGACCGCGACCAGCGCCAGCAGCTCGTCGGTGCGGATCACCTCGAAGATGCGTTCGCCGGCCTTGACCGCCTTGCCTTCGAGCTTGGAAGCGTCGCCGATCTCCAGCGTCCCCGCCGCCTCGGCGTGAAGCACCGAGCGCTCGATGAACCAGCGGTTGCGCTGAACTTCGACCCCGGTGCGCCGCCGCTGAAGCTCCAGCAGCCGCACCTGGCTGCGCTTGGTCGGATCGGCGAAGCTCTGCAGCTGGGCGATTTCGAGCAGCGCGCCGGTGCGTTCGTATTCGCTGAGGGCCGCCGCCAGCTTGAAGCTCTGCTCCTCGGTGTTGAAAACCACCACCGCATCGCCGCCCGCCACCTGGTCGCCGGAACGGAAATTACAGCTCCCGATGATCCCGTCGAAGGGCGAATACACCGTCGAGTCCTCGGCCGGCACGATCGAAAATTCGCTCGACACCGTCAGCGGCACCCGCACCACGACGCAGGCGACGAGAAAGACGATCCCCAGCGTCATCAACAGCCGCGACGGCCGCAGCCAGCGCCGCCGCCCGAGCGTCCGCGACACCCCGGAACCGCGCCGCCGGGTCAGGACGAAATACAGCGATTCGGAGTAATGTTCGCTGAGCAGCCCGGTCAGCGCCATCGCCGGAGCCGCCGACTCGGCGTTGTCGAGCTCGATCGCCCACAACAACAGATTGTCCCCGGCTTCGGTCTGCGGCAAACGCAGCGGCACCACCACGATCGCCGGCGAATCCTTGCTCAACGTTTCAAACGCGTCGACCACCATCTCGGAGGCGCCGCCGGCGGTCAGCGACGCCAGTGTGACCTCGCCGGTCTTGTCAAGATGCGCCAGCCACGCGCCGAGATCGCGCCAGGCGAAGGCGAATTCGGTATCCTGTTTGACCTCGGAAAGCCCGGAAACCGCCAGCAGCTTCGGCTTCGGCCCCCTGAGATCGATCAGGGTGCTGCGGTTATAGGGAATCAGCAGCACGCTGTTGTTGACGACCTGGATCGCCCATTCTTCGAGGGAGTTCTTGGAGAAGGCCTCGTGTCCGAGGCGCAGCGCCGCCGACAGGGCGTTGATCTTGCCCTTGGCCGCCTGCAGCTCGCGGCCGGGATCGGGCGCGCGCCCCCCGGCGGCGCCGATCATGGCGTCCTCGCTTCCGGCGCCGCAAAACGGGTCACCAGCCGCCCCGCCATGCCGGCGATCAATTCGCCGTCGGGATTGTCGAGCAAAACTTTCAGCTCAAAGGTCCGGCTGGCCGCGTCGATGTTGCCGCCGATTTCGTAAACGCCGCCGGTGAAGCTCCGTTCGGGCAGGTCGTCGACGGCGATGACGACCTCGTCGCCGATCTTCAGTCCCGGCCGGATGTGGCTCGCCAGGTGCATCGCCGCCAGAACCTTGGTATCGTCGAGCAGCGCGACCAGCGGCTGCCCCGTGCGCACATATTCGTGGGGATTGATCAGCCATTTGATCAGCCGCCCCGAAAACGGAGCGCGCACCCGGCAGTCGGCGAGTTCGCGCTCCGCCACCGCCAGTTCCGCCTGGGCGGCCACCAGCCGCGACCGGGAATTGCTCAATTCCAGCTTGGCCTTGTCGTATTCGGCTTCGCTGATCAGCGTTCCGCCGGCATTGTTGCGCAGCCGCTCGGCCCGCGCCATCCCCTCCTCGGCGACCTGGACATCCAGCTCGGAATGGTTGACCGCCGCCGACAGCCGGTCGACCCGCTGCCGGAAGGTCAGATCGTCGAGCTCGAGCAGCACTTCATCGATCTCGAAGCTTTCGCCCTCTTTGAAGCCGATCGAAGCGACCCGGCTCTCCACCGGCGCCGCCAGCGTCGCCTCCTGAATCGGAAAGAGCACCACCCGGGTCGCAATGTCGTCCTCCAACACTTCCATGGCGCCGCACCACAGCCCGGCCAGCGCCGCCGCCATCCACAACATCTTTTTCATCAACCGAATCCTCCCGTTCGCGGCCGGAGGCCGCTTCTAGCGCAACCCGACCGCCCGGCGCGCCCGGGCCATGGTTTTTTCCGCCGCGGCGTTGGCGCGCTCCGCGCCGGAACGCAGCACCGATTCGACGTAAGCCATATCGGCGGCGAGCTCCTCGCGGCGTTGCCGCGCCCCGCGAAAATGTTCCCAGAAAATTTCGAACAAAGCCTGCTTGGCATGGCCGTAGCCGTAGTTGCCGGCGCGGTATTTTTCGCGCATCTCCCGCTGCTGCTCCGGCGTGGCGAACAGCTTGTACAAGCTGAAAACGTTACAGGCGTCGGGGTCCTTGGGCTCCTCCAGGCCTTTGGAATCGGTGACGACCGACATCACGATCTTGCGCAGCGCCTTTTCCGGGCCGAAAATCGGAATGGTGTTGTCGTAGCTCTTGGACATCTTCTGCCCGTCGATGCCGGGGACCACCGCGACTTCCTCGCGGATGCGCGCCTCCGGCACCACCAGCGTGTCGCCGTAGGTCTGATTGAAACGGATCGCCAGGTCGCGGGTGATCTCCAGGTGCTGCTTCTGATCCTTGCCGACCGGAACCAGGTTGGAATCGTAGAGCAGAATGTCCGCCGCCATCAGCACCGGGTAGGAAAACAACCCGTTGTTGGGCATGAACCCCTTGGCGACCTTGTCCTTATAACTGTGGGCGCGCTCCAGGAAGCCGACCGTGGTAATGCAGTTCAGCACCCACATCAGCTCGGTGACCGCCGGCACCTCGGACTGGCGGAAAAAAATATTTTTCTCCGGATCGAGTCCGCACGCCAGCAAATCGATCGCCAGCTCGCGGACCCGCTTGCGGAGCTCTTCCGGCTGCGGCGACGTGGTCATTGCGTGGTAGTCGGCG
>JAVBSD010000250.1:0-3740 GCA_031547325.1 Victivallaceae bacterium
CCCGGTGCCCGTAAGGACAGGAGGAAATCACCGGATAACACAAAATCAGCGCGTCCTGCAGCCGCGGCTGCGCCTCGGCCGCGTCCCCCGCCATCACGTCGGTCGCCGGATCGGAGAACAAGGCGCCGGTCGACGCCGCCAGGTGCCCACCCGCTGAAAAACCGAGGACCGCGATCTTGTCGGGCTTGACCCGCCACCGCGCCGCGTTGGACCGGACCAGCCGGATCGCCCGGAACGCGTCGGCCTGAGGCGCCGGAAAACGCGCCGGAGACACCCGGTAATGCACCACCGCCGCATGAAACCCCATGGCGTTGTATTTGGCCGCCACCGGCTCGGCTTCATGGTCGGCCCGCCCTGCGTAACCGCCGCCCGGCAGCACCAGCACCACCCCCCGCGGCGCCTTCCCCGGCAACAGAAAAAGCTCCAGGTAAGGACGGAACGGCATCGCCGCGGACATGGCCTCGGGCCACAAGGGTATCGTCGTGTTTTCGGTCATTTTATGCTCGGATATTTTTTGAGGTTTTTTGATTTTTTGGGGGGACGGGCTTTTGATTTTTCAGGACTGTCTTTGAAGTGATTGGTTCGCGGCTGATGCCGCGGCCGGCCCGGCTCCATGTTCCGTGCTTTGGGCTCCGCCCTCGCACTCCACCATCGCCGACCGGGCGGCTCCGCCCGGCCTCCCGGCCGGGCTTCCTGACAATTTCGCCCGCTTAGGCGGGCGACCAACTTATGCAGTTGGATCGCACCAGCAAAGTCCAACCTGGACCATGGCCTTGCTTCGCGGCGGCCCCTTTATTTTTTTTATTTTTATTTTTCAGAACAAGCGGGGCTGGTAACACGTCGCTTCATCCCCAATCTCCATCGCCCGCCTCTTGCGCCTCGAATTCCCATACCCCGCCAACTTCGCCCCCAGCGCCCCATCCTCATCCTGATTCTCCAGGGTCTCGAGAATCCGCTTCGCACGCTCAATCACCGGCGCCGGCAACCCCGCCAACTGCGCCACATGAATTCCGTAACTGCGGTCGGTCGCACCCGGCACGATCTGCCGCAGGAAAATGATCTGATCCTGGTATTCACGCACCGCCACATTGTAGTTTTTGATCCCGCGCTTGCGCGCCGCCAATTCGGTCAGTTCGTGATAGTGCGTCGCAAATTGCGTCCGACACCCCGCCCGCGCCTCGTCATGCAGGAATTCAGCCACCGCCCAGGCGATCGACAGCCCGTCGAAAGTACTCGTCCCGCGGCCGATCTCGTCCAGAATCACCAGACTCGCCGGCGTCGCGTAGTTGAGGATGTTCGCCGTTTCAATCATTTCCACCATGAAGGTGCTCTGCCCCCGGCTCAGATCGTCCGCCGCGCCCACCCGGGTGAAAATCCGGTCCGCCAGCCCGACCACCGCCTCGTCCGCCGGAATAAACGAACCCATCTGCGCCATCAGAACCAGCAGCGCCGTTTGACGGATGTAGGTCGATTTGCCCGCCATGTTCGGCCCGGTAATCACCATCATGCGGTTCAAGTCGCCGTCCAGCAGCACGTCGTTGGGGACGAAACGCTCGCCCGCCATCAACGCGTCCAACACCGGATGCCGCCCCCCGGCGATTTGCAGCGTCCGCTCTTCGGTCAGATGCGGACGGATGTAGTTGCCGCGCCGCGCCGCGTCGGCCAACGCCAGCAGCGCATCCAGCTCGGCCAGCGCCGCCGCCGTCTCCAGGACCGCCCCGGTGTAACCCAGCGCCCGGGTGCGCAACTCCTGGAAAAGCTGGAACTCCAACGCTTTGGATTTCTCCTCCGCCCCGAGAATTTTACTCTCCAGCTCCTTGAGCTCCGGCGTGATGAAACGTTCGGCGTTGACCAGCGTCTGCTTGCGGATGTAATCCGCCGGCGCCAATTCGAGATTCGATTTGCTGATCTCGATGTAGTAGCCGAACACCTGGTTGTAACGCACCTTGAGCGATTTGATCCCGGTGCGCTCCTGTTCGCGCTTCTGAATGTCGCCGAGCCAGCCCTTGCCCTCCGTCGCCGCCTCGCGCAGCTCGTCCAGCGTGGCGTTGTACCCCGGACGGATCAGCCCGCCGTCGTTCAGAGTCAGCGGCAGATCGTCGTTCAACGCCTGCCGCACCGCCCCCGCCAGCTCGGGAAATTCCATGATCCGCCCCCCGAGCGCGTCCGCCAGAGGCGTCGAAAAATTGCCCAGCAGCGATTTCACCCCCGGCAACAGCTCCAGCGAAGTCGCCAGTCCCGCCAGATCCCGCGCATTGGCGCTGCCGATGGTCAACCGGCCGGTAATCCGCTCCAGGTCGCGCACCGCGCCCAGCGTTTCCAGCATTTCGGCCAGGGTCAGCGCGTCGTCGCAGAACGCCCCGATGGCCTCCTGACGCTCCCGGATCGCCTCGATGTCGTACAGCGGACGCAGCACCCAGTCGCGCAGCAGCCGGCCCCCCATCGGCGTCACCGTGCGGTCGAGCACCGCCAGCAGGGTGTGCGACTTGTCGCTGCCGAACAGCGGCTCCACCAGTTCGAGGTTGCGCTGGGTGATCGCGTCGAGCTCCATGAACCCGGATTGACGGTAGACGGTCAGCCGGTGCACGTGCTTCGCGTCCTGGCGCAGATTGTTCGAGGCGTATTCCAGCACCGCCGCCGCCGCCCCCAGCCCCACCGTCAGATCCCGGCAGCCGAAGCCGTCCAGACTGGCGACGCTGAAGTGCTTTTTGAGGTACTCGCCGGCGATTTCGGGATTGAAAATCGCGTCGTCGACCGCGGTCAGAACCAGCTCACGGGGAAATTCCGGGGCCTCCGGAGACTCCGCCCAGGCGCGTTTCAGATGCGCCGGAATCAGACATTCGCGGGCTCCGAGCCGGTAGAGCTCGGTTTCCAGCTGCTTCAGGTTTTCCGGCTCGGTGACCTTGAACTCCCCGGTGCTGGCGTCCAGCGCCGCCAGGCCGTAGCGCTCCTTGCGCACCGCCAGCGCGGTCAGGTAGTTGCTGCGCCCCGGATCGAGCACCGAGGGATCGACCGCGGTGCCGGGAGTGATGATGCGGGTGATCGAACGCTTGACGATGCCCTTGGCCAGCCGCGGGTCTTCCATCTGCTCGGCGATCGCCACCTTGACCCCGCCGGCCAGCAGCCGCGGCAGCTGGCTCTCCAGAGCGTGATAGGGGAAGCCGCACATCGCGTACCCCTGGCGCCTGGTCAAAGTCAAATCCATGATCGCGCTGGCCCGCACCGCGTCCTCGAAGAACATTTCGTAAAAGTCGCCGAGCCGGAACAGCAGAATCGCATCCTCCGGGATTTCCGATTTGGCCTGCCGGTACTGCACCATCATCGGCGTCAGCTTGCCGTCGTCGCTCATGGCATCTCCTCCTCCTGCTTCCACGGCCGGCCGGCGATCCAGCGCACGCCCGGAAATTCCCGCCGCCCGGCGGCGATCAGGGCCTCCCGGTCCGCCCGGCCGCGGGCCAGCGCGAACAGCGTCGGCCCCGAGCCCGAAACCGTGGCGTTCAGCCCGCCGTTGGCCAGGATGAAGCCGCGCAGCAGCTCCAGCAGCGGAAATTTGCCGAGGAGCGCCGGCTCCAGGTCGTTGAAGACCATGCCGGCCGCCAGCGGCCAGTCGCCGGCCGCCAGCGCCCGCATCAGTTTGCCCGGCAGCTCCGGGTCGGCGGGGCCGATTTGCGCCGGATCAAGATGCCGGTAAGCCCAGCGCGCGCTGGTCGGAAAATCCGGCGCCGCGATCACCAGCGGCA
>JAVBSD010000473.1:0-4027 GCA_031547325.1 Victivallaceae bacterium
GAAAATCCGCGATTTTTCACGCGCCACCCCCTCCAGGCCGCCGAGGTGCTCCAGGTGACACGGCGCGACGGTGTTGATCAACGCCGCCACCGGTTCGGCGGTCCGCGACAGGGGCGCGATTTCGCCGTGGTGGTTGGTGCCCATTTCGATCACCGCGTAACGGTGGCGCGGGGTCAGGCGCAGCAGGTTGTGGGCGACGCCGATCTGATTGTTGGTGTTGCCGGCGGTGACCAGCACCGCTTCGGGGCCGGCCGCCGCGCGGAAAATGGCGCCGAGCATTTCCTTGACGCTGGTTTTGCCGACGCTGCCGGTCACCGCGGCGAGGATCAGCTCCGGGAAACGGCGGCGGTGATGCCGCGCCAGCGCCTGGTAGGCGCGCAGGGGATCGGGCGTCACCAGCACCGGCAGCGTGAACGCCGCTTCGGGCAGCGCCGCCACCCGCTCGGCGGAAACGATCAACGCGCCCGCTCCGGCATCCCGGGCTTTGAGCACGAAGTCGTGGGCGTCGAATTTTTCGCCCTTCAAGGCGGCGAAGGCGCGGTTCGAGCCCGCTTCCCGGCTGTCGGTGTAAACGCCGAGCGCGGTTTCCGGCCGGCGCTCCCGCCACCACACGCCTTCGGTCGCGGCGGCGAACTCCTGCGCGGTGAATGTCGCGAACGCTTCCATGGCCAATAGGTCAGTCTTCGAGGAAGTCGGCCACTTCGCGCACCTTGTTGCCGCGGAAAATCACCCGCAGCGAACGTTCCGAGCTGAAGCGGTACACCCAGGTGGCGTTGCGGCGGTCCGGCGTCCACGCCGGCGACGGCGGTCCGAAGCACATTTCGACCTCGGCGCGGGTCATGCCGGGCAGCACCGTCCCGTCGAGGATCGCCCGGACGAAATCGGGGTCCAGCCCGGCGGTGCGTTCACTCCACGGCTCCAGGGTGAACACCTGCCGGATGTAGTCCTCGATGGGAACCATCATCCGCCCGGTGTCGAAGCTCAAGGTCCAGCGGCGCCCTTCGGCGTCGAAGACCAATTTGCGCACCGAAGCCTCGACCGGCACGATTTCCGTGCCGGCCGGCAGGTAGGCGCCGCCGTTGATATAGTTGCGGGCGTCCAACTCGCCCGGCGCGTCGTACCACAGATTGAACGCGGTGTAAACCGGGGCGTCGAGCGGCAACTGCAACGCTTCGGCGATCGAAACCGCCCGTTCGTTCATCACCTCGCCGCGCCACATGCCGTCGATGTACACGCAGCCGGCCGCCGCCAGCAACACCGCAGTCCCGGCGGTCAACGCCGCCAATTTTCGCCCGATCATACGCTATTCCCCCAAATCGATATGGACGTCCCGGCGCTGCCAGGTCGGAATGTCCAGGTCTTCGCCATTGTAAATGCTCATCGCGGTATTGATGAAAATCCCCCGCGACACCGTTTCCAGCGGCAGCTCCAACTGCTTCGCCGCACTGCTCCGGGCCGCCTTGCCCCGCGGCGCGGAGCGGCCGGCCGGCCGGACCGTTTCGGCGGCGAAGTGTTCCCGGTATTCGGCCAGCGCCGGATCGGTCGCCTCGCGGCCGTCGTAGCGGATCGCCAGCGCCGTCAATTGCAGGTTTTCGCCGAATTCCGGCTCGATCGCGGCGGCGACGATCACCCGGCAGTCGTCGGGGATGAAACGCTGCGCCGCCTCGAAGGTCGAAGTCACTTCGCCGAGCGCCAGCCCCGGACCCCCGGTCAGGCTGAGCAGCACCGCGTCGGCTTTTTTCAAGGTCGCCGCGCCGCCGAGGAACGGCGATTCGATCATCCGCTCCAGCGCCAGATGCCCCGGATTCAGCGCTTCGCCGCGCCCGGCGCGCCCGACGCCGATGCCGCAGAAGCTCTTGCGCTCGCGCAGCACATCCTCGAGCATCGCGAAGTCGGCGCTCAAAACCGATTTGCCGCGCAGGATGTCGGCGACGCCCAGCGTCACCCGCGCCAGCTCCCGGTCGGCCAGGCGGAAGGCTTCGGTCACCTGGGTGTCGGTGGGCAGCACCGAAAACAACAGATCGTTGGGCAGCGCGATCAGCACGTCGACGATCGGCAAGAGGTCCTTGACCGCGGTGTCGGCGATGCGCCGCTTGCCGTGGCCCTCCAGCGAAAAAGGCTGCACCGCGATGAAGACCGCCGGAATCCGCAGCCGGCGGGCCATGCCCGCCAGGGCCTGCGCCCCCGCCGTCCCCGTGCCGCCGCCGAGGCCGGCGATCACCACCAGATACCCGGCGCGGGCGACCAGCGCCTCCAGCTGCGGCCGCTCGCGGGCCATCGAACGCTGGGCGATGGTGACGTTGCCGCCGGAGCCGTTCCCCTGGCGCCATTCCCGGTCGATCAGCAATTTCCGTTCATCGGGCAGCGGACATTCCGCCAGGGTCCCGCTGTCGGTGTCGCAGGCGTGAAGCTCCAGCCAGTCGGCCGCGCCGGCGAGTTCGGCGGCCAGCATGCCGACGGCGCGCACCCCGGCCCGGCCGATGCCGATGACCTGGGGTTTGCCCTGGCGGGACAAAGAGGTGCTTTCGTGTGCTTCCGGCTCCATTACACCTTCACCGATTTTTTGATGTTGGTCACCGCGCTCCACATCCGGTCGACCATGCGGCCGAAGCCGCGCGACAGGCTGCCCAGGACGCCGCGCCGGTTCTGGGCTTCGGCGATGGCGATGACTTCGTTGCCGTATTTCAACGCGCCCCAGACGGCGCTGTACCGCGGATTGTCCAGATTGGTCAGCGCCCCGCCCGGCTGGTAGGGCGCACCGACTCGCACCGGGAAGTTGAACACTTCGCGGTAGATGTCCGAAGAACGCTCGAAAAGCGCCCCGCCGCCGGTAAGCACCCCGCCGCAGCCGATTTTGTGAAAAAGATCGTCCGCCGGCAGGCGGCTCTTGACCAGCTCGAAAAGCTCGCGCATCCGCAGGTCGACGATGCGTTCGAAGCTCGCCACCGGAATGCGCGAGGTCGAACCGTTGGCGTTTTTGACTTCGACGATGCCGGAGCCCGCCTTGAAATGGCGCTCCAGCGTCCCGTCGACCAGCATCTTGCGGCACATGGTGATCGGCAGCTTGAGCCCGATCGACAGGTCGTTGGCCAGATGGTCGAAGCCGACGGTCAGGCTGCCCGTGGCCAGCACGCCCAGATTGTGGAGCATCGCGTATTCGGTGGTGCCGGCCCCGATGTCGACCATCACCACGCCATTTTTCTGCTCGTCCTCGGTCAGGATGCCGTAGACGTCGGCCATGGCGCAGAAGATCGGCTTGACGTTTTCGGCGAGCCCGGCGTCGCGCAGCAGCGAGCGGAAGTTCTCGATGCGGTTGGCGTTGCCGTGAATCACCTGGACGTGGGCTTCGAGCTTGTTGGCCACCTGTTCCAGCGGGTTGCGCACCCGGCGCACCCCGTCGAGCATGAAGAAGCTGTCGAAGCAGTTGATCAGCGCCCGGTCGGGCGGCAGGGAGATCACCTGGGCGTTGTCGATGGCTTCGGCGATGTTTTCGTCGGAAACGCGCTGGTCCTCGTTTTTGATGAAGACCGTCCCGACGCCGGGATAGCTGGAGATGTCGCAGGCGGTGAGCACCAGCACCGTTTCCTCGGACTGGGCCAGCTCGCGGCCGCTGCTGCGGTCGGCCTGGTCCAGCGCTTCGTTGAGCCGCTCGAAAACCTGCTCCATATCGGTGATTTCGCCTTTGAACATCGCGCCGGCGGCGTCGGCTTCGCCGCGCCCGATCACCGACAGCGTGTCGGCCTCGGCGCGGCCGATCAGCACCGTCACCTTGGAGGTGCCGATTTCGATCGCGGTAATGATGTGTCGGTCGTTGAACATAAAAAAATTGCCCGGATTTCCAGGGGAGTTCTTTTCGGCCGCAACGGCCGCCTATACAAAATATTGCCGAATCGGCAAAATTCCAATCGAAAGGCGCATTTTTTCGTGTTTTTTTGTCCCGGCGGTGTCGCGGAGGGGTTTGGGGGTGTATAGTATAGAGATGAATTGTGCAAAACAGGAGCGCTATGAATCTCTTATTCACCATACG
>JAVBSD010000448.1:0-6383 GCA_031547325.1 Victivallaceae bacterium
TTTACTCCATCGTCCGCGCGTTGTGATGCTTTTTCAGCTTTTCAGGAAGATCTCCACCACCGGGATTTCGACCTGCGGCTGCAAGGCCGGCAGGGCCAGTCGGCAGAAATTCTGCTGTTCCTTGCCGTCGTACCAGCCGGAATTGCCCAGCAGCGCCCCGTCGGCGAAGCGAACTTCGCTGCCGTCGTGCAGCAGTTGGGCGTAGGCGATTTTGTCGCCCAGGCCGGGCAGTTCGAGGAGCTGGTAGGGCCAGTCGAAGATGTGCACGTAAAGCCGGTTGGTTTCCGGATTGTAGGTATAGCGGCAGCACTCCGGCTCGACCAGCTCCGCCGGCGCCTCGGTGCAGCCGTAGATCGACCGGCCGTTGTATTTCATCCATTCGGCGTAGACTGCGAGCGCCTTTTCGGCCCGGTGGTCGAAGTAGCCGCGGGCGGTCGGGCCGACGTTCATCAACAGGTTGCCGCCGCGCGACACGTGGCGGATCAGGACGCCCAGCAGCTGTTTCGGCGATTTCCAGGTCACTTCGTCGCGGAAATAGCCCCAGCTGCCGGAAAAGGTCTGGCAGCCCTCCCAGGGCAGCGGGTTGCCGGCGGCGTCGCGCGGATTTTCGTGCGGCACGTATTGCTCCGGCGAAACGAAGTCGCCGGCGCCTTCGAGGTCGAGGCGGTCGTCGATGATGATCGAGGGGCGGAGCCGGCGCACCAGAGCGAGCAATTTTTCCGATTCCCAGTCCAGGTGGCCTTTGCCGCGCTTCATATGCGGGTAGGAAAAGTCGAACCACAACACGTCGATGTCGCCGTACCGGGTCAACAGTTCGGTGACCTGGTCGCGCATGTATTGGGCGTACTTGCGCATGTCGCGGGACTGGTTGAGCTCGTCCTGCTTCGGGTCTTCGCGCAGCGGGTGGAGGTCGTCGACGGGGAACTCGGGGTGGTGCCAGTCGATCAGCGAGTAGTAGAGCCCGATTCGGATGCCCTCGGCGCGGAAGGCGTCGATGACTTCGCGCAGCAGGTCGCGGCCGATCGGGGTATTGGTGATTTTGTAGTCGGTGAACTTGGTGTCCCACATGCAGAAGCCTTCATGGTGCTTGGCGGTGATCACCATGTACTTCATGCCGGCGCTCCTGGCGCGGCGCGCCCAATCGGCGGGCGTGAACAGATCCGGATCGAAGCGGTCGAAGAATTTCTGATAATCCTCGTTGGGGATTTTTTCGATGTTGCGGATCCAGTCATGACGGGCCGGCACGGCGTAGAGCCCCCAGTGAATGAACATGCCGAACCGCGCCTGCCGCCACCATCCGAGATCGCCGTGCTGATATTCCATTCTTCGCTCCTTGTTCGTTTGCGATTTATGTAACAATATCACGTTTCGCGGGATTTCTCAATTGCTTTTCATAGTCAAAACATGTATATTTCTCCTAAAGGGGAAATATTCGTGTTCGACTTGATGGAACAATTGTCGCTCTCGATCACCATGAGCGCGATCAGCGAGTGCAACCGCCGCAATTGGAACATCCGCTGCGGCGTCGACAACAACGACACCCGGGTTTACCGCATTCTCGCCGGCTCCGGCGCTTACTCCTGCAATGGGAAAAGCGGGATTTTCCGGCCGGGATATTATTATCTGCTGCCGGCGCGCTGCGAAGTCGAATTCCATACCGATGACCGGATCCGCCTGGCCTGGGCCCACCTGGACCTGTGGTGGCGGCGCGAAATCCATTTCTTCAACCTGGTCACGCCGAAAGCGGCGGAGGTGCCGCCCCTGGGCGATGACTTCGCCCGCCGCTTCGACCGGACCGGCGCCGCCTTCAACGCTTCGCCGCCGGAACGGCTGGCCGCGCTGGGGACGATGTACGAACTGTTCGGCCACTTCTGGCGCGTCGCCGACTTCACCGTGCCGGCCGGACAGGACCGGCGGCTCCGGCGGCTGTCGCGGGCGCTGCGACTGATCGACGCCCAGCCGCAGCGGGGAATCGGGGTCGCCGAACTGGCCGCCGCCGCCGGGATGGGCGAATCGCAGTTCTTCGCCGAATTCAAGGAATTGCTCGGAACCTCTCCGGCCCGTTATGCGCTGCTGCGCCGCCTCGACCGGGTGCGCCGGCTGCTGCGCGACAGCGACCGCAAGCTCGCCAGCCTGGCCGAGGAAACCGGCTTCGGCGACGCCTTTCATCTGTCCAAGGTCTTCAAGCGTGAATACGGCGTTTCGCCCCGGGATTACCGGAAGGCGCCGCCGACGCCGCAACCGTAACCGTTCGCCATAAGGAGTGAAAACGATGTACAGAATCCTGATCGTTTCCGTGCTGGCCGCCGCGTGCGGATTGTCCGCCGCGACATTGGAGGAGGTCTGCGCCGCCGGCGGGGCGGGTGATTTTATCGCGCTGCGGGAGCTGGTCCGGGAGGCGCCCGACCGTCCCGGCGAGGCCGCGGCGATCGTCGCCGAACGCATCTCCCTGGCGCTTTTCAACGCCGACATGGCCGAATACCGCGCCGCGCTGGCGCAATTCGACGCACTGGAGGGGGAGCCGGCCGAAATGCTGCTGCGGCGGGAATGCTGGGAACAGCGGCTTGAAGCGGCGCTGGGCGATTTCGCGGCGGCCGAACGGCGCATGGCCGCGATCGAGGAACGCTTCGCCGCCGAAGAAGAAGCGCTTTCGCCGCTCGGGCGGATGGAATGTCTGCTGACGCGGGCCGAAGACCACTTCGGCCACGGCCGTTGGGACGCCGCGCGGGACGCCGCGTCGCGGGTGTCGGCCTTTGCCGCCGATTCCTATCAGGCGAAGCGGATGATTCTGGCCGCCGCCACGGTGACGGCGGAGATCGATTTCATGGCCCGGAATCATCCGCTCAGGGAGGTGGTGCCGCCGTTGCTGGAACTGGCGTGCGAATTGTTCGGCGGCGAACATCCGATGACCGCCGCCATGAAACTCGATTATAGCGATCCCTTGCTGTATGACCGCGATGAATATTTCGAGGTTTTGCTCGAAGCGGAGCAGATCTTGCGCGACCGGGCTCCCGACAGCCTGGCGCTGAATGCCATTTTGCCCATGGGGCAGGCTTCATTTGCCCTCAACTATGACCTGGATTTGCACGGCGCGTCGGAGGAGATCGAAAGAATGCTGCAATATTGGACGCCCGAGCGGCAGGGCGGCGATCTCCAGACGGCGGCGCTGGTGGATATGGCGCGTTTGAATTTCGGCGGCGGCGGATTCTATTCCGAGGGCGACAGCCGGGCTGCTGCTGCTGCTGCGAAACGGCTTGCGGCGCTGCTCGACGGGGAATGGACGGCGCGGCAGGTCCTGGGCGTCGGCATCGCCATGACGCTGATCGATTATGAGCGCGAGAACGAAGAGTACGCTGCTGCGGCGGCGTTGGCACGGCGTTTGCGAAACCATGTCGTGAAGTATTTCCCCGGCAATCCCGCCCTGGATATCCGGGCGCGTTATGAATATTTTATGGCCGTGGAGGAAGACAGTGTTCCGGCCAGGCAGGCCGGGGAATACGAACAGCTGGCCGCCGCCGCCGAAAATATGCCCAATACCGACCACATACGTTTTTCGATCCTGTTTCGTTTGGGGCTGCTGCTGGAAGGCGAGGGCGACGCGGCGGCCGCCGCCGCTGCTCTGGAGCGGGCCACCGGGCTGCTGGAAGCGGTTCATTTTGCCGAAGAGCCTCTCGGCGGATTCCTCTGGCTGCAGCTCGGTTCCGCCCGTCTGGACGCCGGCGACAGGGCGGGGGCGGTTTCGGCGCTGGAGGAGGCGGTCCGGATCGCCGAAATGCATCCTTCGCTCGGTTCGCTTCTGGCGATGGCGCGCCAGCAGCTGCGCGAAGCCGGCAAAAAGGATGATGCCGCCGAGGGGGCTCGCCTGCGCAAGCGCCGGTGAGATTTCCGGCGGCGCGGCCGTGAAAAAGCTGAAAATTCTCTCGGCCGCCGCTTGAAATATCCCCGTCTCATGCTATATTGAATCCTTGACAGCTTTGGTGGGGTTCCCGAGTGGCTAAAGGGGGCAGACTGTAAATCTGCTGGTTGTACCTTCGGTGGTTCGAATCCACCCCCCACCACCATCCTTACCCGAAGGGGAAGGATGTCCTCCGTAGCCTTGGCGAAGGAGGACCATGTGTGCAGCATCCCTGAAACTTTTCTTCTGCCGACCCCGTGTCGTCTTTCGCGCGCGGAAAGCGAGCTCGGGCGTTACAGGCGCCTCTGCCTTCGCATCACACCGGATACGGGTTACCGGGAGTTTTTCCGTACCCGGTAGAAGAGCAGTTTGCAATCGCCTTTTTGGGGCATCGCGATCTCCAGTCCGGCAGTCGAGAGCATTGCGCCGGAGGCGTTTCCGGAAGTCCCGGAATCGCGGTCATCCCACTCGTATTCACGCTCCGGATCCAACCCCGCCAGGGTAATCGCGGCGGCGGCGTAGGGGCTTGCGGGGCGGCGGAATATCCGCACCGCGCCGCCTTCGCCGGGGCGGTCGAATTGTTGGACGATCCAGCCGGCGCCGCCCCAGTCCAACCCCTCGGGCAGATAGTAATCCATCGCCGCATAAGGCCGGAAACGCCGGTATTCGTCCAGCCGCGCCGCCAACCATTCAACCGGATAGTGCGATTGGCGCGCCGGATATTCCTCGGTCGAATGCAGATGCACGGCCAGCGCCGCATTCATGGCGCAGCGGAAATTCGCCGTGTCGCCGCCCTCCGGGTTTTGGGTGCCGAAGCCGAAATACGGCAGCCATTGCGCCAGCCCGGCGCCCTGCTGCAATACCTGCTCGGCGGTGACGCCCTTATGGCACTGCGAGTCGCTCGCCCACAGCGCCATGCCGTATGCGCCGAGGCGGTAATCCAGCCGCCGGCCGCCCGAGCAGCAGTTGTCGATCCACAAGCCGGGGTTGGCTTCGCAGAGGCTGTTCCATAGCCGATACAGCCCGGCGATATAGCGCGCTTCGCGCACGCCGCGCCGCGCCGGAGCTTCCCCGCCCCGCCAGTAACCCAACGGGTCGATGTTGCAATCGATCCGCAGCACGTCCAGCCTGGCGTCGCGGATCAAGGCGTTTAACGTATCGAACGCGTATTGCCACGCCTCCGGCCGCCCCAGGTCGAGCAGCCGGTTCCCCTGGCCGGGGTCGCCGAGGAACCACTCCGGATGCTCCAGCACCGCCGGGACCGAGGCGACCGCCCGTTCCGGTTCCAGCCAGACCATGAATTTCATCCCGGCGGCGTGGACGGCGTCGGCGATATGGGCGAAGCCCTCCGGCAATAAGGCGGGGTTGCAGCGCCAGTCGCCGGTCACCGACGCCCAGGCTCCGGAGGATTCGTCGGTCCGCGTCCCCGGCATGGTCGCGGGGCCGAACCAGCCGGCGTCGATCCAGAATAATTCGATCGGCAATTCCTGCCGGCGCCGCGCCAGGTATGCCACCCGGTCGAGCTGCGCGGCTTCGCGCAAGCCGCCCCAGCCGATATTGCTCAGGGGCGGAAGCGGATCCGGCGGTGAAAATTTTTCCCGGAGCACCCGGCGCAGCCGGTTCTGCCCCGACCAATGGGTGTCGCCGCGGTAAAACACCGCGAGAATGGAGGGCAATTCAAGCTGCTCTCCGGGCTCCAGGACGGCGTCGAATTCCGGATTGCCGGCCTGGATCCGGCAGTGTTCGGCCGCGACCTCGACGGCGGCATGCCATTGCCCGGACCAGCCGATGGCGAACACCATGCCGAAATGCCGTTCCGGCAGAAAGACATTCCAGTACGGCATCGCTTCCGAGGAGGCGCGGCCGCTGAGAGGGCCGAATTCGCGCCGTTCGCCCGGCGACAACAATTCGGTAAGCGGCCGGAAGCTTTCGGAAAAGGCCGCCGGTCCCGGCGCCGGGGAGGTATGGGCTCCGATGGCCCGGTGCAGCAGGCCGTAGGCCGCCGCGGTCAGGGTCAAATCCAGACTGCGGCAGTTGCGGACCGGCGGGCTCGGTTCCGTACCCTGGTTTTCCAGAAACACGCGCCACTCCGCGGCGTCGAGCGCGGGAAATTGCCGCAATTGCACCCGTATGACCAGGCCCGAGCCGAAGTCGCCGACCCGGTATTCGGTCCATTCGCCGGAAACGGTCGCGGTACAGGTGCGATATTGGCTCCACCGGGAGAATTCTTCCTCCCCGATTTGCATTCCGATCGGCAGCAGTTGAAATTCCCAGGGCAGTCGGGCCGCCCCGGCCGAGAAGATTTCGCCATCGATTCCGGTGAGGCGGATCCGGCTCCATGCCGCGTGCGGCATGTGAATCAAATCGGATTCGACCCGGAATTCCAGTTCGCGGACGCCGTCCAAATCCAGCTCTACCGGCAGCGCCTCGTCGTGGAGCGTCAGCGCCGCAGTCGAATGCAGCAGGCGGCCGTCGCCGTAGAAGTGAA
>JAVBSD010000249.1:0-21568 GCA_031547325.1 Victivallaceae bacterium
TCAATGCCGCCAGCCGCGCATGCTTCAAGGCTCCGGTCTCCATAATCTCCCAATGCTTCCATTCCCGGACCGGAACCACCTCCAGCGCCATGCGCCCGCCGCCGGCCGGATAAAATCCCGTCCGGCCGA
This sequence comes from Victivallaceae bacterium, assembly GCA_031547325.1. Classification (GTDB taxonomy): domain Bacteria; phylum Verrucomicrobiota; class Lentisphaeria; order Victivallales; family Victivallaceae; genus JAVBQJ01. The sequence continues at coordinate 130 of JAVBSD010000249.1, forward strand.
GCGCCGCGGTCACATCGGCCCCCATCCGCCGCAGACAGGGCAGATAAACCCGTTCAAAAAAATCGTAAACGGGCGCATTGGCCGCATGGGTTCCGCCTTCGATCGTCACCCGCGAAGCGGCGCCGGCATGGAGCAGCAGCGGCAAAACCGTCTGGGCGATCAATACCGCGCTGCCCGCGCTGCCGACCGCGAAACGGTAATCCCCCGGCCGGATTTTGCCCGGAATAAAGGTCAACTCCTGCGAATTGAGCTCCGCCCCCTCCAGCGATCCTCCGGAAATTTCCGCCGCCGCCCTGGCGCAGGCCAGATGCTGGCGCATCAAACCCGGCTTGCGGCGTTTGGCGCGAATTTTGATGAAACGCACCGGTTGCCCCGTCAACGCCGCCAACGACAGCGAAGTGCGCAGAATCTGGCCTCCGCCTTCGCCGTGGCTGCCGTCAATTTCAATCATGATCTTTTCTCCATGGTTCCCAGCCCCCGTCCGGGAGGATGCCCAAAGGCATCCTCCCCGGGGAACTTCCGCTTTGATCCCCCGAACGCGACATTTTCGCGCCGGACGTTGCCGCGATTTCATAATAGCAAACCCCGTGCCAATTTTAAAGACCATGAATTTTCGAGCTGAAAATTCTTTTTCGCTTGCAAAATCGGTTTGGCGGGATAGATTATTATCTATAAAATAAGATATCAGTTATAAAAAAATCTATGAATATTCTGATCTCGCTGTTGGGCAGCACGCTCGACAATCACGGGCGCGGCGAAGGACGCTGGGCCGCCTGGCGGCCTTCGGTGGCGCTGGCGATGCAGGAGAATCTGCATTTCGATCGCTATTACCTGCTGTACCAGCCCGCATTCAAGGCCCTGCAGGAAACGGTCGCGGCGGACATTCGGAGTTGCTCCCCCGAAACCGAGGTGATCGCCGAGGAGCTTCCGCTCGCCGACCCGTGGGATTTCGAGGAGGTCTATGCCAAGCTTTACGACTTCAGCCGCGCCGGGAACTTCACGGCCGACGAGCACCAGTATTACATTCACATCACCACCGGGACGCACGTCGCGCAAATCTGTCTGTTTCTGCTCAATGAATCGAACCACTTGCCGGGGAAGCTGATTCAGACCCTGCCGACCAAGCGCAACAGTGCCAGGGGCTCCTATGCCATCATCGACCTCGACCTGTCCAAATACGACCTGCTGGCGCAGCGCTTCGCGGTCGAACGCCGCAACGACCTCGATTTCCTGAAATCCGGCATCGCCACGCGCAATTCGCAATTCAACGCCCTGATCGAAACCATCGAACGGGTGGCGATCCGTTCGACCGAGCCGATTCTGCTGACCGGGCCCACCGGAGCGGGGAAATCGCAGCTCGCCAGGCGGATTTACGAGCTGAAGAAGTCCAACGGCCAGCTCCGGGGCAATTTCGTCGACGTCAACTGCGCCACGCTGCGCGGCGACCAGGCGATGAGCGCGCTCTTCGGACACAAAAAAGGCGCCTTCACCGGCGCGGTCGCCGACCGGCACGGGCTGCTGAAAAGCGCCGACGGCGGCATCCTCTTCCTGGATGAAATCGGCGAGCTGGGAAGCGACGAACAGGCGATGCTCCTGCGCGCGGTCGAAGAGCGGAAGTTTCTGCCGCTGGGCTCCGACTGCGAGGATTCGAGCTGTTTCCAATTGATTTGCGGCACCAACCGGGACTTGCCCCTGGAGGTCGCCGCCGGGCGGTTCCGCGCCGATCTGCTGACGCGCATCGATCTGTGGAATTTCGAGCTTCCGGGACTCGCCGAACGGCGGGAGGACATCGAGCCCAACCTGGAATACGAATTGACCCGTTACGCGGAAAAAAGCGGCAAGCGCGTGACCTTCAACCAGGAAGCGCGCCGCCGTTTCCTGGACTTCGCCCTCGCGCCGGGCAACGCCTGGAGCGGCAATTTCCGCGATTTGAACGCGATGGTGACGCGCATGGCGACGCTCTCCTCCGGCGGACGAATCGACCTGGAAACGGTGAAGGAAGAAATCGACCGGGCGGCGCGCCCGCGCCGCCACGCCGATTCCGATCCGGACCTGGCCGCGCTGCTGGGCGCGGATTACGCCGGCCGGTACGATCTTTTCGACCTGGCGCAATTGAAGACGGTGATCGGCGTCTGCCGGAAGTCGAAAAATCAGGCGGAGGCGGGGAAAAAACTCTTCGCCGTATCGCGCCGGAGCAAAAAATCCGCCAACGACTCCGACCGGCTGGGCAAATACCTCTCCCGCTTCGGCCTCGATTTTCAGAGCCTGTGACCGGGGACCGGCAGGCGGCTTTGGACCGCGACGACCTCGCCGGTCGCAAATTCCACCTCGAAAACCCAGTACCCGTCGCCGAGCCCGTAATTGTCCCGGTCGGCCGCCCCGCCGCCGGGAGCCAGCCATTCCGTCCCGAGGTTGAACCAGTTTCGAAACTGTTCCGCCGTGAACCATGAGTTGGAAATGGTGCCGAGCCGGTAGCGCCAGAAATTTCGCCCGAAAGCGGCAAATCGCCTCACCTTGAACGGGATCTCGCCGCTGTTCCGGATTCGGGTGCAATAATATTGGTCCGAGGTGTGGTACGCGCTCGATTCATGTCGGATCTCCACCCTCGCGTCGCCGGCGCAGCGGGACATCGCCTCCCCCCGCCGGCCTCCGGTGGCCTCGATATAATGCGTTCCGGGCGGCGGATTGTCCGCGTCCTCGAGGGTTTCGGCCAGGATCTCCCCGTTGGGATAGGCGACTACATAGCCGCGCCGGATGGAGTCCGGCGGCCCGTGCCGGCCGGGCTCGTACCGTTCCCAGTCGCGGGAACCGCGAAGGTATATCAGGAATTCCTGATCTTTACGGATGTATTGTTTCAGGCTCATCGGCAGCTTCCGGAGCTCCAAGTGTGTACTTCGGGGGGGGCGACACGGTGTTGCCGATCCGGCGCCTGGCGGCGCCCGCCGCCGGGGAGGGCGCAAAGCAGAATGAACAGCGCAGGCAATACATTTCTCATGATCTTCACTTTCTTATGTTCAGAAGATTTTGGCAATCATGACGATGGGGAATACGACGAAATCAAAGCACACACTCATGACGACGGTGGCCGGAATATCCCAGGCGAAGCCGGCGACCGCGACCGGGATCATGCAATAGCCGGTGACGCTTCTTTCGCGGCGCAGTTCCCGGGAATGAGTGATGATATCCCCGCCGCTAAACGACAGGGTCATGAGGAGCGGTATGCCTCTGACGGTGGGGTGTCTGACGGCGTCCGCCGCCGCAATATCCGCAACTTCTTCGCTCTCCAGGGAAAAAGATGGAAAATATTCCCGCGCTTCCTCCGGTCCGTCGCACAAGTACGCTTTGGCTTCGGAAGAAATTTTCAACCACACGGAACGGCGGCTGTCCTTCACCTCATGCCGATGCGTCTTCAGGATCCCCGACGGAGGCGCGATCAAGCCGATCCATTCCGGATCCAGCTTGTAGCCGACCTCTTCCACATTGATGTAAAACGCTCCCTCCGACTCATACACGACCCCGTCTTGGATGGTGGAATAATCCGCGTAATACTCGACCACGCCGACGGCCAGCGCGTTTTCGCCGACCCGGCTCACGACGCACCCGTTGCCGAGGAGGGCGCAAAGCAGAATGAACAGCGCAGGCAATGTATTTCTCATGATCTTCACTTTCTTGTTCAGAAGATTTTGGCAATCAGAAAAATGGGGCCGCAAACGAAATCAAAAAACGCGCTCATGACGACGGTTGCCGGAATATCCAGGGCGAAACCGGCGACCGCGACCGGGATCATGCAATAGCCCGCGACGCTTCTTTCCCGGCGCAGCCTCCGCTCGGGCTCCGTTATGATCCTGAAATCCTCCGTGGACCTGAGGACCCGGCGCCCGACGGCGTTCGCCGTCGCCGCCTCCATATCCGTCGCCGCTTCCGCGTCGATGCGGTAAAAGGTGAGGTCTTGGTCCGTTTCCGCCGGTTCGTCACACAAATACGCCCGGGCTTCGGGAGAAATTTTCAGCCACACGCGCCGCCGGGTCTCCTCCACCGGGTCCTTGAACACATCCATGATGACCATCGGAGGCATAATCACGCCGATCCACATCGGTTTCCGGTCGTAGCCGATTTCTTCCACATTGATGTAATACGCTCCGTCCAGCTCATAGACGGCCCCGTCCCGGATGGTGGAGTAATCCGCGTAGTAGTCGACCACGCCGGCGGCCAGCGCGTTTTCGCCGACCCGGCTCACCAGCATACATCCGTTGCCGAGGGCGACGCAGAGCAGAAGGAACAGCGCCCGCAATACGCTTCGGAGCATTATACTTCTCCGAAATAAAAAGCTTGCAACAGAGTCAGAATCACCCACGCCGCCACTTGAATGCCGATGGCGCTTGAACGTCCAATCTCCCGGAAACGCCCAACGGCCCGCAGGGCGGCTTTGACGATCAGCAAAACAGCCACATAAACATCCAGCCATCGAAACAGCAGCATATCCCAGCGAATGGGCACCGACTCCGGCGGGTACGAATAACGCCAGGCGATTTCATAGACCACCCGAAAACCCAGATAAGCCAGACACAGCGCCATCGCCGTCATCTGCCACTTGCTTTTGGGATAAAACGGAATGGTGATGTACACCACGAATAACCCCAACAAGAGGATGATGGACGGATACATATTTCCCTCCCGGTTTCCCGGATGAACCCATCATTGCTTCAAGATCAAACCCGCCGCGGTTACTATAACACGGATCCGAACCATTGCAACAAACCGGATGGGGACATTTTTTTGAAAAATCGATTTGACATCCCCAAAATAGATGTTATATTTATTTATATATAGGATAAAATAGCATGAACATTCATAGCCAATTCAAAGAAATCTGCCGTGAAAACCGCTGGCGTTGTACGTCGCAGCGTTTGGCGATTTACGATTTTGTCCGGGACAACTTGAGCCACCCCGGCGTGGACGAGGTGTTGGGGGAGGTCCGGAAATCGCTGCCCGCGGTGACCCGCGAGAGCGTCTACCGGATTTTGAATGAATTTGCGCAAGCCGGCGTCATTCAGCGGCTGGATCATATCGCCAGCGCCCGCTATGACAGCCAGACCGGGCCGCACGGCCATTTCATCTGCGAAGGGTGCGGCGAAATCGCCGACTTCGCCTTTCCGGCCGGCACGGTTCTGCCGGGCGCTCCGGAGGGGGGGCGGATTCATCACATTGAACTCAGAATCAGCGGCGTTTGCGGTAAATGCCGCGGAAAACCCAACAATGAGGAGGGTGAATCATGATGCGATCGATCACCAAACTGAGTATCCAGTACGCCCATCGGTTTCTGGGGTACGAGGGCGAAGCCCAGTATCTCCACGGGCACAGCGGTCTTTTGACCATCGAGGTCGAAGGCGAAGTCAATCCCAAGAACGGCTTTGTCTGGCCCTGCAACAGCGTCAAGCGCGAGGCGTGGAATTATGCCTTGAATTTCGATCACGGCCTGATTTTGCAGCGGGAAGACCCCCTGCTGCCGGAAATTCTGGCGGCCTACGAAAAGCAGGGCATCCGCAACGGCGCGCCCTCCAACACCATGCTCGGGCTGCCGATCGACAACGAGCTGGCCAAATCCTATCCGGAATGCCGGTTGGTCGTGGTCAAAAAGGTCGCCACCTGCGAAAACATGATCGAAATTTTCTATTCGCTGCTGAAAGACAAATTCAACATCAAAAAGATGACCTTCGCCTCCGGCGACAACTGCGCCTCGATGGAGTTCTGATCCATTCCGCGTCGCGGTGCGGAACATCCCTTCCGGGGGATGTTCCGCTATTTCCCGCCGAGAATTTCGTCGATCAGGGCGTCGCCTTCGCGGTCGGCCGTTGCCGCCGTCTGCTCCTCGTCCCAGTCGAGATCCCGCTCCAGCAGCTCCGCCCCGGCCGGACGGTACTCCGCGCGGAGCGGCGACTGGCTGCGCGCCCGTCCCACCGATTCCGCCAGCAGCGCCACCAGGTCGGCCGTTTCGCCGGCCGCCGCCGCAACCGCCACAATCGGCGTCGGGTCGGCTTCGAGCTCGATCTTCAGGATTTCAAAATTCTCCATAGCCTCCGGCAAATCCATCTTGTTGGCGACGATGATCGCCGGCCGCGATGAAAGTCCGGTCATGTAGAGTTCGAGTTCATTTTTCAGATGCCGCAGGTCGTCGAGCGGGTTGCGCCCGTCCACCCCCGCCATGTCGAGCACGTATGCCAGCACGTGGGTGCGCTCGATGTGCCGCAGGAAGCTGTGGCCGAGTCCGACATTGTCGTGCGCGCCGTCGATCAGTCCGGGAATGTCGGCGACCGCGATCCGCCGGTAATCGCCGGTGTCGACGATGCCGATCACCGGATGCAGCGTGGTAAAAGGATAGGGCGCCACCTTGGGGCGCGCCGCCGAAATCGCCCGCAGCAAAGTCGACTTGCCGGCGTTGGGATATCCCACCAGCCCGACGTCGGCGATGGTTTTGAGCTCAAGTTGCAGGGCGAATTCTTCGCCGGGCTGCCCGTCCTGGTGATAACGCGGCGCCCGGTTGGTGCTGGTGGCGAAGCGGGCGTTGCCCATGCCGCCCCGGCCGCCCTGGGCGACCACCGCCTCGGCGTCCGGCGCGTCGAGGTCGGCGACGATTTCGTTGGTGTCGATCCGGGTGACCACGGTGCCGACCGGCACCAGGATGAGCACATTTTCGGCGTTTCTGCCGTGCATGTCCTTGCCGCGGCCGTTGGGGCCGTCCTTGGCGGCGTAGCGCGACTGATAGACCAGGTCGACCAGGCTTTGCGCGTCGGTCGTGGCCTTTAGGATGATACTGCCGCCGTCGCCGCCGTCGCCGCCGTCGGGACCGCCGCGCGGCACGAACTTTTCACGCCGGAAACTGGTACAGCCGTTGCCGCCGTCGCCGGCCTTGACGGTAATTTTCGCCCGGTCCACAAACATTGTACAATCCCTTTCGCCGAAAAAGCCCGGAACGAACAATCATTCGGTCCGGGCTCAAAAATTCGAAATGCCGTAACGCTTATTCGGCGGCCGCAACGACCGGCACGATCGAAACGGTGCGGGCGCTCTTGCGGAATTCCACCTGGCCGTCGCAGAGCGCGAACAAGGTGAAATCACGGCCGCAGCCGACGTTCTTGCCCGGATGGAAGCGGGTGCCGCGCTGACGCACAATGATCGATCCGGCGGAGACCCATTCGCCCCCGTACGCCTTGACGCCAAGATACTTCGGATTGCTGTCGCGACCGTTGCGGCTGCTCGACTGACCTTTTTTATGTGCCATGATGCTGCTTCCTTCTATACTCGAAATATATTTGATTATGCGCTACTGAACTAAATACTATAGCCCGTTTTAAGAATTTGACAAGTCGTAAAACGCGATTTTTCATGAAATTCCCGAAAAGCGCCGTTGGGATTTGCATTTTCGCGTTTGTTCCGGTATCGTATCGGGAATTGCAACAACCGGAAGGATTTTGAAGCATGGCCACGCAACACGACCGCAATACGGCCGACCGCCCCGCCGAGCGTGACGGACTCGCTTTTCATGCTCCCGACGAAGCGCCGCTGCGCTTGTCCGGCCTCGCCTGGTACCCGGAGGAATTCCGCTACCGCCGGCTGCGCCATCCCACCGCCAGGCCGATTTCCAACGAGGTGGAGGCCCTGGCCTGGAACACCGCCGGCGCCCAGTGCTCCTGGCGCAGCGATTCCGGCCGGGTGACGGTCGAGCTCAAAGTCGCCTACGACGTCATGGACCACTTCACCCAGATCGCGACCGCCGGCGTCGATCTCTACGTCGGCGAACCCGGCAACCGGCGTTTCGCCGGCGTCAGCCGTTTCACACCCGGCGCGAAGGAGTTCTCGGCGCAGCTCTTCAACGGCGAACCCGGCGTCATGCGCGAGTTCACCTTGAATTTCCCGCTCTACGCCAGAGTCGAATCGTTGTTCATCGGCCTCGATTCCGGCGCCGCGGTCGCGGCGCCGGCGCCCTGGGGTTGGGGGTCTCCGGTGGTGGTGTACGGGACCTCGATCGCCCAGGGCGGCTGTGCTTCGCGGCCCGGCATGGCTTACACCAACATCCTGGGGCGCAGGCTGAACCGACCGGTTTTGAACTTCGGATTTTCCGGCGCCGGGAAGGGCGAAAGCGCGATGGCCGACGAGCTGGCGCTGATCGCCGACCCGGCGTTGTATCTGCTCGATTACGAACCCAACATCAGTTCGGTCGAAGAGATGGAGGCGACCTTGCCCGGCTTCATCCGCATTTTGCGCGCCGCCCATCCCGAAACGCCGATTCTGGTGATGTCGCGTTCGGCTTATCTCGGAGACACGGTCGGGCTGCCGGGCGGGGCCTATCCTCCGGCGAGCGCGATCGGCGGGGTGATGCGCCGGACGGTGGAAGAATTGCTGCCGGAGGACGGGCGGTTGTATTTCTTCGACGGCCGCGATCTTTTCGGCACCCAGGACCCGGATGAATGCACCGTCGACGGGGTGCATGCGACCGATCTCGGGTTTTACCGCATGGCGGAAGCGCTGACGCCGGCGCTGAAGCTGCTGCTCAAACAATAACCTTTTTTTATTTGGGGGGAGGGAAATACAGGCGAATCACCGCCTCCCCCCCAAACTCCGCCCCGCCAACCCGCGTCCGCCCATAATCCCGCCGCAAATCACAAGTCAAATACATCTCCCCCGAGACAGCCGCAACCCGGAACTCCACCTCCCCGCCCCTGACCCCGGCAAGCAAAACCTCACGCACGAACATCCCCCGCTGAGCAAAACTCAACACCACACTCTTCCCGCCGATTTCCAAAGTCAGCCGCCCGGGACGGATCACCTGAATACTCAGCTCCAACACCGCCTCCGGCAAATACTCCGGCACCCCCGCAAACCCCTTGGCCACCACCACCCCGCGCTCCAAAGGCAACCCCTGCCAATCGCCGAAACTCGCCGGACCATGGTCGAGACGCATCTCCCGGCCATCCGCCATCGTCACGTGAACCCCGTTCGAAGCAATCGCCCGCAGCACCCGCGCTTCCAGATTGCCGCTGTAAAAACCGTACGCGCCATAGACGATGAACACCGCCGCCGCCAAGGCCAAAGCCGGCGCCGCCCACCCCCGCCTCCCGCGCACACCGCGCCGCCGGAAACGCCATAACCACGCCACAAACATCCCGCCGAAAACCGCCAGCACCGGCAACAACGGCGCCCGGAAACGCGCCAGAATATAGAAGACGGCAGTGGCAAACCAATACGCCGCCACCCAGTACAACGCCAGCCACGCCACCCACGAACGCCGCCGCAGCCAATGGCGCAGCCCCAGAAAAATCCCGGCCAGCCCAAGCGCCAGAATCACCCCCGTCGGCACAAAAGCCAGCCGCAATAACGGCGCCTGATCCGCTTCGCCGACCATGCCCAACCCCAGTTCAGGGTCGATATGAAACGCAATGTTGTTGGGGATTTCACGGTAATCCCAGAAGAGCAGCGCCTTGCGGAAATTCAACTCCAGAAAGGCCCCCGGTTCGTCAACCGCCCAGTCCAGAATCCGGCGCGGAATCGACACCCCGGCCTCGGTCGCCATCCAACTGTGCCAGGTCGGCGGATATTCCATCGGCCCCGCCGGCAACCCCGGATTGCGCCCCCCGGGCGGCGCCGCCGGCGTGTTGGCGAGCGCCAATACCTTGCCCGAACCCGTCGACGCGCCGGTGAACTCCCCCTTGACGAGGGTGTTGCGCCAGATGAAGGGAATCTGGACCGCGAAAAGCGCCAGCAGCACCAGAAGCACCTGGCAGACCCGGCGCGGCCACCGCCGCCGCGCTTCCGGCGCCCGGCACCAGGCCGCCGCCAAAAGCGCCGGCGCGACGATATAGAAATTGCCGCGCGTCAACACGGCGCAGCCGGCCGCGAGCCCCGCCGCCAGAAACCAACGCCAATCGCGCTCCGCCGCCGCCCGGATCGTCAGGTACAAGGTCAGAATCACCCAGAAACTCATCAACGTGACAATCGCGTGGAAAGGCGTGTAAAGCACCAGCGCCGAAGAAAAAAGCACCAGCCCCGCCGCGCACACCCCGGCGGCGCGCCCCGCCAGACGCCGGGCCGTCAACGCCGTCAGCCCGACCGCCGCCGCGCCCAGCAGCGCCTGAACCGCGATGACCGCCCACACCGAAGCGCCGAAAACCAGCCGCAAGCCGGCCAGGAAAACCGCGTAATAAAAAGGCTGATAATCGAATTCGCCGGCGAACTCCCCGGCCGCAACCTCGCCGGCCAGACGCATGTAAGTCGCCAGATCGGTCTGAACCGAAGGCGCGAACACCGCGTTGCGCCCCTGGTTGTATTCGGCCAGCTGCCAGGCGACCGCCAGCCGCAACAACAGAGCCGCCGCCATCGCAATGATGACGGCGACATAAAATCCGCGGGAACGGGAAACCGACGGACTCAGACCGTCATCAGTTCCTTTTCCTTGTCGGCGAGGATTTTCTCGATGGTTTCGATGCATTTGTCGGTGGTCTTCTGCAGGTCGTCGAGCATGCGCTTGAGTTCGTCCTCGGTGAGTTCACCGGCCTTCTGGGCTTTCTTGGCGGCTTCGTTGCCGTCGCGGCGAATGTTGCGGGCGGCGACCTTGGCCTCTTCGGCGCGGGCCTTGACCTGCTTGACCAACTGCTGGCGGCGCTCCTGGCTCAGCTCCGGCACCGGAAGCCGCAAAATGCGGCCGTCGGAAACCGGCATCATGCCGAGATTGGCCGCGATCAGCGCCTTTTCGATCGGCCCGGCCATCTTGGCGTCGTAAGGCTGGATGGTCAGCAGGCGCGCTTCCGGCGTCGCCAGGTTGGCCAGGTCGCGCAGCCGGGTCGGGGTGCCGTAATATTCGACGGTGATGTGCTCGACCAGCGCCGGACTGGCCTTGCCGGTGCGGATGGCGGCGAAATCGTGAATCATCGCCTCCTCGGCCAAGGTCATGTGGTCCTGGATCTCGCTCTTAAGTTGACTGATCGGTACGTTCATGCTCCAACCTCCCTCCTGATTACTTCATTTCTTCAACGATTTCCGGCGGCAGCGGCCGGATCGCGGCCAGGGAGCACTTGCGCCCGCCGGGTATTTCGAATTCGGAGCCGGTCTTCTTGCGGTAGATCGCATCGCCGAGACGGGCTTTGTACGACAGTAAATTACGTTCCGGGTCCCCGTCCCAGGCGCCGACCAGATGGTAGGTCTCGCGGCTCCCGTCCGTGAAGGCCAGCTCGACGGTACAGCCGATCACCGCGATGTCGGCAATCTCGATGTTGTCGAAGGCGACGGTCTGAATGCGCAGCAGATCGCTCTCCAGCTCATGGCGGCGGCGCGACAGATAGTTGCGCCGCTCCTTGGCCGCGTCGAATTCGGCGTTTTCCCGGAAGTCGCCGTGCGCCCGCGCCGTTTTCAGCGATTCGCGGTTCTCCGGCTGGTGAATGTTGATGATGTCGTCGAGCTCCTGGCGGCGGCGGCGATAACTGGCCATCGAGGTATAAGGCGGCTCCAGGAACTGGCTCGAAGCCTGCCCCTGGTGCTCCTTGGCGCTGGCCAGCATCTGTTCGCCGGCGCCGTTTTCCAGATATTCCTTGATCGCCGGCGACAGGCGGGCGAATTTGGCCAGCAGGCTCTGCCGTTCGCCGGCCGCGAAGAAATTCGCGCCCGCCAGGCTGCTGATCACCGCCGAAGCCACGCCGCCGGCGGCATCGATCATCTGCTGCTGGAAATCGGCCTTGTCGATCAATTGCTTGCGCAAATCGCGCTGGCCGGCGCTCCAGGCCTTGGGCAGGCTCTCCTGATTCAAGGCGCGAACCACGTTTTCAATGTTGACCAGCGCCAGCACCTCTTCGGGGGTGGTCTTGCGATTTTTCCACAGCCACAGCATGAAATCGCCGCCGGCGAAACGCACCGTGCCGAAGATGTCGTAGAGAATTTCCTTGTCCAGTCCCTCGCACAGCGGCGTCAGCGCGCGCAGCGGCAGCCGCACCGCGTAGGCCGCCAGAAAGGCGTCGTCGAAAACCGACCGGGTCGCCGCCCCCAGGCCGGGAAGAAACTTGGCCGCGACTTCACCCCAGGCGTTGAGCTCGGCCGGATTGGCCAGCCCCAGATCCGAAGGCCAGAAAGGCGCCTTGTCCACCAGCTCGTCGAAAATCAGCGCCATCTGCTCCGGTTTGGCGCGCTGCGCGGTCATCGCGATCACTTCGGCCAGCAGCTTGGGTTCCCGCAGCGCCACCGTATCCTTGAGATTGGCGAAAAAAGCGGCGAAGTGCTGCGCTTCATCGTCGTCGAGCCGGCTGTCGCCGGCGGCGACTTCGGCTTCGAGCAGCAACGCCATTTCCTTGAGACTGCGTCCGTCGCAGGAACGGCGTCCGACGCCGTGGCGGCCGGTCGCCGTCGCCGCCTGCCACCACTTGTCGAATTCCTCGGTGGTGAAGGCGCGCGGCACCAGGGTGGACTTGGCGATGTCGCGCAATTCCTCGTCGGCGAGGGTCTGGACGGTATGGCGGCGGGCGATCTGCCGGTAGTCGTTGGCGCTGACCGACGGCTTGGAACGGCTGTCGGCGAGCTTCAGCACCTCGGTGCCGGGAGTGAAAAACAATGCGTTGTCCAGCACGCCGGGCAGCGGAATCGCCAGCATTCCGCCCTCGGGCAGCGGCGTGATCGCCACCGAACCGGCGGGACTGACCTGGCTGGAAACGGTCCCCCAGCGGGCGGCGCCGGCGAGGTAGACCATCGCGCCGTCCTTGAGGTGCTGGAGCGCGGCGAAACGCTTGGCCACCAGCGGCAGCGGCACCTGGGAATCGCGGACGCCGAGGCCGCGCAGCAGCGCCGGATTCTTGGCCTGATAGGGCGGAAGCTGCTGTTTGATCGCGGTGCCGAGCGCCCGGCGGAAGCTTGAGGAATCGGGCGCGCCGAGGGCGGCCAGATCGACCAGAAATCCGGCCTGGGCGGCGTCGAGGGACTTTTCACCTTCGACGTCGGCGCCGGCGGTGAGATTGTCGAGCAGAAATTCAAGTTTGTCGCCGAACCCGGAATCGAAGCCTTCCGGCCGGGTCAGCCGGGTCAGCAGTTCCTGAAAAACGGCGACGCCGGGATCTTCGGCGGCTATGATCCATAAATCTTCGGTGGAGGTCTCGCGGAACAAACTCATAGAAGGCTCTGTTTCCTGTTTTACTGTAGAGGCAATTTCTTTTAATATACGATCTTTACGCCTCAAAATCAACCCTGTGGCATCGAAAAAAGGCTCAATTCGCATTTCCCATGTTGAAGATCGTCAAAGGCGGCGGCAGGAATTCCATCCGTCCGAGCACCTCTTCGAGGTCGCTTCGCATCACCGGCAGCACCTGTTCCGGGGATTTGCCGGAACGGAAATCGCGGCTGATGATGTAGACCGCGTCCCGGTCGGTCAGGAAGAACACCCCGTGATAATTGTCCGGCACGCTCGGCGAATTGGGGATGATGTAGCAGGAAAAATGCACCGGACGCTCCCCGATGACCAGCGCCGAATCGAAAACCGACTTGAGCTTGGGGAAACGGCGCTGGAGGAGCTGCTCCTCGCCGACGGCGAGTTCGGCCAGGAACCGCTGCGGGTCCGCGAGCGTATCGAGCTCCTCGGTGTTGCGGGCGATGCTGATGTCGATGCGGGTGATCGAGTCGTTGCGTTTGGCGAAGCGGATCCAGCCCTGCTGGCGGTCGCCGGCGAAATTGGTGGTCATGTAAAGCTCGCTGTCCGGCGCGGGCAGCAGGTAGCTCAGGCGCGCGTTGGGATCGATGTAGCGCCCGTCCTGGATTTTGCCGACGCGCTCCGGGCGCCAGTTGAAGCCGAGTTCCGGCTCGTAGTCCTCGCTGGGCAGCTGGCAGCCGCCGGCCCACAAGGCGAGAATGGCGAACAGCGGCGCCGCGAAACGCGACAGCGGCGATGACGATGATTGTTTCATGATTGTTTCCTGTTGCCGCTCAAAAAAATAACGTTGAATTTGCTTCCGGACTCCATCGCAAATATACCGTGCAAAAATTGAAATGTCAAGCAGGAGAGTGTATATTTCCGCTTCATCCGTCAAAGAGAAAAATTCATGCGTTTCATCGTCTACAACATCGCCTACGGCACCGGCAGTCCGGGGAGCGAATACCGGCGGCTGTGGCAGGCGCGCAGCTACCTGGCGGCGCCGGAGCGCCACTTCCGGCGGATTCTCGAATTCATCTCCGCCGCCGGCCCGGACGTGGTGGGACTGGTCGAAGCCGACGCCGGCAGCCGCCGCACCCGGGGCGTGGACCAGGTCGCCGAGGTCGCCGGGGAGCTCGGCTTCAGCTCCGGCGGCGGCAACAAATACCGGCCCGGCTCGCTGATGTCGCGGCTGCCCTACTTCCGCCACCACCACAACGCGCTGATCGGCGACGGGCTGGATTCGGAGGAGGAGCCGCTGTTTCTCTCCTGCGGCGCCAAGCGGCTGGTGGTGACGGCGCGCTGCCGCGGAGTGCGTTTCCTGCTGGTTCACCTGGCGCTGACCCGCGCCAAGCGCGCCGCCCAGATCGCCGAGCTGGAGGAGATGATCCGTTCCGAAGAGTGTCCCACCGTGCTGGCCGGGGATTTCAACACCTTCAAGGGGGCTTCCGAGCTGGCCGGGCTGCTGGAGCGCCGCGGGTGGCGTTCCGCCAACCATGACCATCTCGACACCTATCCGTCGTGGAAACCGCGGCGCGAGCTCGACTACATCCTTTATTCGCCGGGCATCCGGCTGACCGGATTTTTGCGTCCCGAGGTGCAATTTTCCGATCACCTGCCCCTGATCGCCGATTTCGACACCGAGTGAGAAAACGGTTTGGGTTTTTGGGTTTCCGGTGCTAAATTAACGTTTTAACCTAAGGAGCAAAGCACCATGCAGCTGATCACCGGAGAAATCGCCGGCTATCTGAAAAATTCATCCATGATCCGCCGGATGTTCGAGGCCGGCATCGAATTGCGCAAAAAATACGGCGCCGACCAGGTTTACGACTTCAGCCTCGGCAACCCCGATCTGCCGGCGCCGCCGGCGGTCAAGCAATCGCTGCAGGAAATCGCCGGCCACGCCGGCGACGCCTTCGCCTTCGGCTACATGCCCAACGCCGGTTATCCGGCGACCCGCGCCAGGGTGGCGGAGCTGGTGTCGCGCGAACAGGGGCTTGAGGTGCCGGCGTCGCACGTCCTGATGACCTGCGGCGCCGCCGGGGGCATCAACGTCTTTTTCCGCGCGGTCCTCGAACGCGGCGACGAGGTGATGGTCGCCGCGCCCTATTTCGTCGAATACGGTTTTTACGCCGGGAACTTCGGCGGCCGGCTGGTTCCGGTTCCGGCCAAGCCGTTGAGCTTCGAGCTGGACATTCCGGCGATGGAGCGGGCGGTGACGCCGCGCACCCGCGCGGTGATCGTCAACTCGCCCAACAACCCCACCGGGCAGATTTACAGCCGCGCCGAGCTCGCCGGGCTCGCCGCGATGCTCGAACGCAAGAGCCGGGAGTTCGGACGGGCGATTTTTCTGGTTTCCGACGAACCGTACCGGATGCTCAACTTCGACGGGGCGGAAATTCCTTCGGTCTTCGACCTCTACGCCGCCTCGGCGGTGATCGGGTCATTTTCCAAGAGCCTGTCGCTGGCCGGGGAGCGCCTCGGTTACATCGCGGTCAATCCGGCGCTGGAGGGGTGTGAAGAGCTGCTGGCGGCGTTGAACCTGACCAACCGCATCCTCGGCTTCGTCAACGCCCCGGCGATCGCCCAGAAGATCGTCGAGGCGGCGTGGTCGAGCGGCGTCGACCTCGACATTTACCGCCGCCGCCGCCAGGCGATGGCGTCGGCGCTGGATGGGGCGAAGATCGAGTACGCCATGCCCAAGGGGGCCTTTTATTTCTTCCCGAAGTCGCCGGTCGCGGACGAAAGCCGTTTTGTCGACGCGCTCTTCGCCGAACGGGTCCTGGCGGTGCCGGGAAGCGGCTTCGGCTGCCCGGGCTATGTGCGGCTGGCCTTTTGCGTCGACGCCGCGGTGATCGAGGCGGCGGCGCCGGGAATCGCCCGCGCCGCGGCGCTGGTCAGAGGAAAATAACCTACGGGGTTTTCGCTTCGAGCTCCGCCCAGCGCGCGTAGAGGTGTTCGACCCCGGCGCGGGCGCGGCTCAGCGCTTCTTCCAGCTCCGCGCTCCGGCTTCCGTGGCTGGAGAAAAAATCGGGGCTGGAGAAGATCGCTTCGAGCCGCCCGACCTCCTCTTCGGCCGCCAGCAGCCGTGCCTCCATGCCTTCGAGCTCCAGCCGGTCGGCGTAAGTCCGCTTGACCGGCTTCGGAGCCGCGGGCGGGGGAGGCGTGGCGGCGGCGGCGGGCGGAACGGATTTCGGCGTTTTCGCTTCGACCGGCCGGCGTTCGCGGCGTTTTTCCAGGTAATAATCGTAGTCGCCGACGCTGTATTCGAGCTCCGGGCTCCCCTCGAAGGCGATGATGCCGTCGACGATCCGGTTCAGGAAATAACGGTCGTGGCTGACCACCACCACGCATCCCTGATAGAGCCGCAGCGCCTCCTCCAACAGCCGCAGGCTCGACAAATCCAGGTCGTTGGTCGGTTCGTCGAGGATCAGGAAATTGCCGCCCTGCTTGAGAATCTTGGCCAGAGTCAGGCGCGCTTTTTCGCCGCCGGAGAGGTATTTGATTTTGGTGTTGATGCGTTCGTCCTCGAAGAGGAAGCGTTTGAGGTAGCCGTAAATGCCGATGCGCTCTTCGCCGAGGGCCACGAAGTCGCTGCCCTCGCCGATTTCCTCGGCGACGCTTTTTTCGCCGTCCAGCGCCAGCTTGTTCTGGTCGATGTAGTTGAATTCCACCGTCGGGGCGATCCGCACTTCGCCGGCGTCGGGCTTGCGCCGCCCGGTGATGACCTGGAGCAGCGTGGTTTTGCCGGTGCCGTTGGCGCCGACGACGCCGAATTTGCTCCCCGGCGCGAATTCGAAGTCGAAGCCGCGAAACAGCTCCTTGCCGCCGTAGCCGCAGCCGACGCCGAGCAGCTCCACCACCTTGTTGCCGAGGCGGGAAGCCGGCGGAATCACCAGTTCGATCTCCGGGGTGCGCGCCGCGTCGGCGGTGGCGGCGGCGGCCTCGTAGCGCCGCACCCGGCCGAGGTTGCGCCGCAGCCGCGCCTTGGGCGAACGCCGCACCCATTCGATTTCGCTGGCCAGGAAGTGTTTCCGTTTGGCGTCGAGCAGGTCCTCGCGGGTTTCGCGTTCCTCCTTGGCGACCAGAAAATCGGCGTAGCTGCCGCTGTAAGAATAAAATTTGCCGTTGTCGAGTTCGACGATCCGCCCGGCCAGCCGGTCGAGGAAGTACCGGTCGTGGGTGACGAAAAGCACCGCGCCACGGAAGCCGCCCAGGAACTCCTCCAGCCATTCGATGGTGGTGACGTCGAGGTGGTTGGTCGGTTCGTCGAGCAGCAGCAGATCGGGATCGGCGGCCACCGCCCGCGCCAGCGCCACCCGCCGCGCCTCGCCGCCGGAGAGGGTGCCGAGCAGCCGGTCGGCGGCGGGCAGATTCAGGTCGGCCAGAACTTGTTCGAGCTTGTTTTCGAGATTCCAGGCGTCGTGCAGCGCGATTTCGTGTTCGAGCTCCAGGTGTTCGGGCGAATTCAGCGGCACCTTTTCATAACGCCGCAGCAGTTCTTCGAAGTACGCCAGGCCTTCGCGCACGGTGGCGGCGACGCTCTTGCCGCTTTCCGGCGCCAGATCCTGGGGCAGCGCGGCGATGCGCAGGCCGCGCGCGGCGCTGATCAGTCCGTCGCCGGGCAGTTCGCGCCCCTCGATGATCTTGAGCAGGGTCGATTTGCCGCAGCCGTTGCGCCCGACCAGCCCGACCCGTTCGCCGGCGTGGAGCGCCAGCGAAGCTTCGCGGAAAAGCTGCTGCCGTCCGATGAACAGTTCCAATTTTTCCGCCGACCACAAAACCCGTTCCGCCATCATGCCACCCCTGTAATAATACCGCCGCCCAGCAGGCGGGCCCCGTCAAAAAATGCCGCCACCTGTCCCGCCGCCGGCCGCGGACGCGGCGCGGCCAGAATCAATTCGGCCGTCGTTTCACCGGTTCGTTTCAAAGTCGCCGCGAAAGGCTGTTGCCGGTAGCGGAATTGGGCCAGGCAGCCGCCTTCGCCCTCCCAGCCGGCCAGAAAATTGACCGTGCCGAGTTCCAGGCGGCGGCATTCCAGGTCGCCGGGCTCGGTCGACAGCACCACTTGGTTGCGGATCGTGTCCAGCGCCACCACGTAAGCGGGCCGGCCCAGCGCCACTTCGAGCCCCTTGCGCTGCCCGATGGTGTAGCGGTAAAGACCCCGGTGCGTTCCGAGCACCCTGCCGGCGGTATCGACGATTTCGCCCGGCGGCGTGCCGCGCCGGAAATAATGCGCCAGCGATTCCGGAAAGGATTCGCCGGGAAAGGTGAAGCAGGCGTCCTGGCTTTCGCGCTCCACCGACGCCGCGACGCCGAGCCGGACGGCTTCGGCGCGCACGGCGGATTTGCGCCATGACCCGAGCGGCGTCCGGGCGAAGGCCAGATCGCGCGCCGCCGTCAGCGCCAGGAAATAAACCTGATTCTTTTCCGGATCCCTGCCGGCCGTCACCGTCACGTTTCCGGCCGCGTCGACGGCGATGCCGGCGTAATGCCCGGTGATCATCCCCGCCGCGCCGAGTCCGCGGGCGTAATCCGCCAGCAGGCCGAACTTGATCCGGCGGTTGCACATCGCGCAGGGATTGGGCGTGCGCCCGGCCGCGTATTCACCCCAGGAATATTCGAGAATTTCACTCTGGAATTCGGCGGCGCAGTCGAGGAATTCGTGGGTGATCCCCAGCCGCCCGGCAATGGCGGAAATCCGCGCCTCCGACTCGGGATCGCCGCCGCACTGGCCGGCGGTCAGGGCGTCCTTCAGCCGCAGGGTGACGCCGTGGACCCGGTAGCCGGCGTCGAGCATCAGCGACGCGGCCACCGTCGAATCGACGCCGCCGGAGATCGCGGCGACCAGCAGCTTCCCGGCTTCGTTCACGGCAGGTCGTAGACTTCGAGGGTCTGGAGCCAGACCGATTTGCCGGCCTTGGTCAGCTCCAGGGTCCACAGCGCGCCGTCGAGGCGGCTGAACAATTGCCACGGCGCCGTTTCGCCGCCGCGCCGCCAGCCGAGGTTGCCGCGGACCCCGAGCCAGGTTTCGCGGGTCAGGTCGCCGGCGTCGTAGCCGACTTCGATCCCGGCCCAGCCGTTGACCATGGCGTCGGCGGTCAGCCGCGAAATCATGGCGTTGACGGCGTTGGTCCGCGAAAAACTGGTCGGACGGATATCGGGCGCCGGATTGTCCGGCGGATCGCCGGGCGGCAGGCACCACATGCAGCCGCCCGGGAGCAGCGCCGCCGCCAGGGCGGCAATCGCGAAAAGAAACCGTTTCATGCTTTTTTCACCGGTTTGGAGGTATACCGCGCGATCGTTTCGAGCCAGTGCGCCGCCGCTTCGTCGGGAGCGAAGCCGGGCGCCTGCCAGGTGCCGGAATAACCCATGCGTTCGAGCTTGGATTGCCCCAGCGGATGATAGGGATGGAGCGTCACTTCCGAGATGTGTCCGAAGCGTTCGGCGGTTTCGCCGATGGCGCGCAGATGCGCCTCGTCGTCGTTGAGGCCGGGAACCAGCGGACAGCGCAGAATGATCGCCGCGCCGGCTTGGTCCAGCGCGGCGAGGTTGGCCAGAATCGGTTCGAGCGGCACCCCGGTGAATTCGCGGTGCTTCTCCGGGTCGGTGGCCTTCAGGTCATAGAGGAAAATGTCGACGTACGGCAGCAGCTCGCGGTAGCGCTCGAACGGCGCGAAGCCGCAAGTGTCCAGGCAGTTGTGCAATCCGGCCTCCTTGGCCAGCTTCAACAGCTCGCGGGTGAATTCGAACTGCGCCATCGGTTCGCCGCCCGAAATGGTCATCCCGCCGCCGGAATGCCGGTAAAAGGGCTCGTCCTTGAGGACTTCTTCGAGGGCCGCCGCCGGAGTCATCGGTTTGCCGACCAGCTCCAGGGCCTGGGCGTAGCAGCGTTCGGTGCAAATGCCGCAGGCGGTGCAATGCTCCCGCCGGAAAATGTGGCGCCCCTCCTCCATGACGTGACAGCCGCGCGGGCATTGCTCGAAGCACCAGCCGCAGCCGATGCACTTGTCGGGCATGAAAGAGATCTCCGGCACGGCGCGCTGGGATTCCGGGTTGTGGCACCACAGACAGCGCAGCGGGCATCCCTTGAGGAAAACCGTGGTGCGGATTCCCGGCCCGTCGTGGATGGCGAATTTTTTGATGTCGAAGACCAGTCCTTCAGTCATACCTTCAGAAGCTTTCGTATTGGGTCCGCCGCAGGACCTCTTGTTTCATGCCGGGGGAGAGGCGGGTGAAGTAATCGGTGTAGCCGCCGATGCGCACCACCAGGTCGGAGTATTCCTCGGGCCGCGCCAGCGCTTTTTCCAGGACGCCGGAATCGAGCACGTTGATCTGGGTCTCGAAGCCGCCGCGCCGCAAAAAGGTCAGGATGATCTCCTTGAGCGCGCCTTCGCCCTCCGGCGTCGACAGCAGGTTTTTGGCGAACTTCATGTTGAAGGCGAAGCCGCCGATCAGCCGCCCGTGATCCCACGAGCTCGCCGACAGCGCCGCCCGGGTCGGCCCCGATTTCTCGTGTCCCTGCGCCGGGCCGCCGCCGTCGGCGAAGGGGAATCCCGCCTCGCGCCCGTCCGGCGTGGCTTCGCACTGACTGCCCAGAATCTGGTGCATCTCCCAGCAGAAGGTCCCCGGCACGAACGGCGCGCCGTCCGGCTCCATCCGGTATTTGGCGCACTCCTCCTCGAAAAACGCGATCAGCGGTGGAATCAGCGCGTCCGCCTCCGCCTCGGCGTTGCCGTACTTGGGGTACTTGTGGAGGAAACGCGCCCGGACGTCGCCGTCGTTGGCGAAATTTTCCCGGATCATCCGGTCGAGCTCCGCCAAAGGCAACGGATCGACGCCGAACAATTCGTGCTTGAGCACCACCAGCGAATCGACCAGGTTGGCCAGCCCGACAAAGGAGCATTCCACCCAATTGTAGACCGCCCCGCCGTCGTCGATGTCGCGCCCCCGCTCCAGACAGTCGCGGGTGAAGAGGCTCTGCAGGGGCTTGCGGCCGGTTTCCCGCCGCTGCCGCCGCCATTGGTTCTGCTCGGCCACGCCGGCGGCGATCCAGGCGCCCAGAAGCGCCTTGTACGCCGCCTCCAGCTCGGCGAAATCGGCGAATGGCCGGCCCTCCTTCGTCCTTTCGTGGATCAGGTCGACCAGCGCGCCGCACAAAGTGAAGTAGGGCGAAGCCACCCAGACGTTGCTCGAACCCGACGGCGTGATTTCGACGCAGGTCGAATTCTGATACCAGCAGGCTTCCGCCGCCGGCACGCCGTAGCTTTTCAGTCCCCCGGTGAT
>JAVBSD010000428.1:0-3875 GCA_031547325.1 Victivallaceae bacterium
GCCGGGCTCTTGCTCAATCCCGCCGCCATGCGCGAATGCTTCACCTTGTCCACCGCCGAGCACCGCACCTGGGGCGAAATCGCGGAATACTACCGGGAACTGATCGGCCTCGAATACATCCCCGTCAGTACCGAAGAGTACCTGAAAATCCTGGGCGGGGCCAATTGGGCCTACTACCAGCTCGCCTGCGACCGGCTCTTCGACCGGGTGGTCGACAACGCCAAAATCCTGCGCGTGGCGGGGCTGAGGCAGGAGGATTTCATGCCGCTCAAGCAGGGACTGGCCAGGGAGCTGGCCGCGCTGCCTCCTGATACTGTCTGGTCCGGCGCCGAGGCGGTGTGGAAAAACATGGACGAATACCTGAAGGGGCGCTGATTCATGGAACGGATCAAAATCGGCCAGATCGGGGTCTGCCACGAACACGCGGATGGCAAAATGCACACCCTGCGGCTGCGGCCGGATCTCTTCGAAGTCGTCGGCGTGGTGGACGACCGCGCTTCGACCGCGGCGAAATTCGCCGGAGCCGACCTGGCGGCGTACGAGGGGCTGCCGTGGCTCGCCGAGGAAGAATTGTTCGCCGTGCCGGGTCTCCGGGCGGTCGCGGTCGAAACGCCGAACCTCGATCTGGTTCCGGCGGCCCGCCGCTGCCTGGAGCGCGGCGTGGCGATCCACATGGACAAGCCCGGCGGCGACGATCTCGCCGCGTTCGCGGAGCTGCGCCGGGGGTATGCGGAACGCGGGCTGGCCTTTCAGATGGGCTATATGTTCCGGGGCAATCCGGCGATGAACTGGATTCGCGAACACCGCGAACGCCTCGGCGACATCTTCGAAATCCAGGCGTCGATGAGCCACAATTACGGCGGCGCGGAATACCAGGAATACATCGGCCGGTTTCCGGGGGGCATCATGTTCAACCTCGGCTGCCACCTGATCGATTACGTGGTCGCGCTGCTGGGGCGGCCTTCCGGGGTGGCGGCGTTTCTGAAATCCGCGCCCGGCGACCCGGACCGCATCCAAAACCATTGCGTCGCCGTGCTGGAATACCCTCATGCCGTGGCGACGCTGCGCGCATGCAGCCGGGAGGTCGAAGGTTCGTGGCGGCGGCGGTTGAAGATCTGCGGGACCCATGGTTCGGTCGATCTTTGTCCGTTGGAGCGTTTCGACGGGCGGCCGCTGCAAATGGAGCTGGTGACGGGGGAGGGGGCGCGGACGCTTGAGTTCGAAGCGGTGCGCGACCGGTATGAGGCGCAGCTGGTGGATTTCGCGCGGATGATCGCCGGTGAAATGGCGGATTCTTACGATGCCCGGCACGATGAAGTGGTCCAGGAGGTGCTGCTCGCCGCCTCCGGATATACAAAAAAATAAAAAGAAGGGCCGCCGCGAAGCAAGGCCATGGTCCAGGTCCCGTGGACCGAAGGCCCAAGCGCGTCGCTCGGAGCCGGGCCGGCCGCGCCATCGAAGCGCGCATCAACAACCTCAAAGACAGTGAAAAAAACATGCTGATCATGACCTATGACGATGACCGCAACTGTGTCCGGCGCGAAGTCGCCGACCCGGTTAGAAAAGAAGATGAAATCCTGATCGGGGTCCGGGCCGCCGCCCTCAACCGGGCCGATCTGCTGCAGCGCGAAGGCAACTACCCGCCGCCTCCGGGCTGGCCCGAGTGGCCGGGGCTGGAGGTTGCCGGAACGGTCCTGGAAGCGCCGGAAGCTTGCGGTTTCCGGCCCGGCGACGCGGTGTGCGCGTTGCTGGGCGGCGGCGGTTACGCCGAAAAGGTCGCGGTTCCGGCGGGGCTGGTGCTGCCGGTTCCGGCGGGCATGGACTTCGTCCGGGCGGCGGCGCTGCCCGAGGTCTACGCCACCGCCTGGCTCAATTTGCACCGCGAGGCCGGCATCAAATCCGGCGACACCGTGTTCATCCAGGCCGGCGCCAGCGGCCTCGGGCTGGCGGCGATCCAGCTGGCCAAGCTGGCCGGCGCGCGCGTCGTCGCCACCGTCGGCAGCCGCGCCAAGGGTGAATTCGTCCGCCGCCACGGCGCCGACACGGTGGTCGAACGCGGCGTCGACGACCTCGAAGCGGCGCTGGCGGCGAATCCGCCCGACATCGCGCTCGACTGCGTCGGCGGTCCCGGCTTGAACGGGAGCCTGCAACGGATGGCTCCCGGCGGCCGCTGGATCGTGATCGCCACCCTGGGCGGGGCATTGGCCGAAATCGATCTCGGCGTGCTCTTCCGGCGCGGCGTCCGCCTGATCGGCAGTTCTTTGCGCAGCCGGAGCAACCGGGAAAAAAATGCCGTTCTCAATGAGATGCGGGAACATCTGTGGCCGCTTTTCGCCTCCGGCGACTTGGCTCCGGTGATTCACCGGGTGCTGCCGCTGGAGCTGGCCGATGAGGCGCAATCGATCCTGATGCGCAACGAAAACATCGGAAAAGTCGTCCTGAATTTGCAGAATTCCCGTTGACGGTGTAAATTTTGTCGTGCCGAATCTGTATATAGGGGGGAACGGACGATGCGGACGACAATATTGATCATCATGGCGCTGATGCTGGTTTGGCCGGCGTCGGGCAACAGCTTCAACCGGATGCGGCGGGCGGTCGCGCGGATGCACGCCAGACAGGAGCAGAACCGGGTGGGGCATCTTCGGGAGACGGTGTCATACCTGACCTCGATCGGGCGCGGCTTCCCCGACACCGAGTCGCTGGACAAGGCCGCGGCGTGGCTGACCAAACGCCTCGAACGCTACGGCTGGACGGTGCTCGAACAGCCCTACGAGGTCGAAGGCCGGGTGGTGCGCAACCTGCTGGCCTATTACGGCGACCCGGTCCAGCCGCTGACCATCATCGGAGCGCATTATGATACGGCGCTGACCACGCCGGGGGCCGACGACAACGCCTCCGGGGTCGCGGTGCTGCTGGAAATCGCCCGGCTGATGACGCTCGACGGCGCGAAGCCGCCTTCCGATCTGTGCCTGGCCTTTTATACCCTCGAAGAACCGCAGCGGCGGGTCGGTTTTCAGAACATGGGCAGCTGGCGCCATGCCTTCGCGCTGGCCGAGGGCAAAACCGAAGTGGAGCAGATGATTTCGCTGGAGATGGTCGGTTATTTCTCCGAGAAGCCGGGTTCGCAGCAGTATCCCGATCCGTCGCTGGCCGACCAGTACCCGGATCGCGGCAATTTTCTGGCCGTGCTGGCCGACGCGGCGTCGCTCGAAGACGCGCAGGAAGTCGCGGAATGGCTCGACGGCGCGACCACCTTTCCGATTTTCGCCGCGCCGGTGCCGCCCGGCTTCGACGACTGGGCTTTTTCCGACCACTATCCCTTCTGGGTGGCCGGCTTCCGGGCGATGGTGATCACCGATACCGCCTGGCTGCGCAACCCCAACTACCACCAGGCCTCCGATCTGCCGAAGACGCTGAACTACGACCGGATGAGCGAGCTGGCCCGGGCTCTGGCCGAGCTTTTCGCGGTTACAGTTCGACCGGAGTGATGCCGGGGAGGGGCGATTCGCGGTAGTCGACGCCGGGGAGCGCTTCGGCGCCGCCGGCCACGTGGAGGTCGCCGGAATCCGGGTCGCGGACCAGCCTCGGCGAAGAGGTGGTGACCCGGTAGACCGCCGCGTCGATGATCTTGCCCTCCGGCCCGATCTGGTAGTAGTAAAACAGCTTGGTCGGCTGCGGCATCAGGACGTGCATCCGGGCGAAACGGTCGATGTCGCAACGCACCCGTTCGTCGCCCAGCGCTTCGCCGAGCAACAGCAGCAGATAGAGTTTTTCATCGTCGGTGACCGACAGATACATCAGCCGCATGGTGCCGGAATGCATCATCAGCAGCTTGAAGGTCCGCTGCGGCAGGGGTTGATCGGAGGGATGGGTGC
>JAVBSD010000226.1:0-4374 GCA_031547325.1 Victivallaceae bacterium
GCCCAGGGACAACGGATGATCGGCGGGCATCGCGCCCAGCGCCATCAATGTGGATGTCGTGGGTAGTGCGGCCTGCTCAGCCAGCATCACGGCGGCCTCGGAGGCGCCCGACTGGATCACACCGCCGCCGATGTACATCACCGGGCGCTGCGCGGCATTGATCATCTGTGCGGCGCGTTCGATGTCCTCCATGTCGATCACTGGCGCCGCGTCGAGGCTGCCGGGCAGCGGCAGTTCGTCGATTTCGATGATGGCCGTCTGGACGTCTTTCGGAATATCGATCCACACCGGGCCGGGACGGCCCGACGCCGCGACTTCGAACGCCTCGGTCAGGGTCGGCGCCAGCGTTGCGGTTTCGGTGATCAGGTAACTGTGCTTGACCACCGGGCGGCTCATGCCGATGATGTCGACCTCCTGAAAGGCGTTGGAGACGATCTGGGCCGAATCCACATGCCCGGTGATGACGATAAAGGGGACGGAATAGGCCCAGGCGTCGGCAACCGCGGTCAGCATATTGGTCGCGCCGGGACCGCTGGTCGACATGCAGACCCCGGTCCGCCCGGTGGCGCGGGCGTAGCCGCCGGCGGCGAAGGCGCCGCCCTGTTCATGGCGCGGCAGAATGGTCCGGATCGGGGAATCGATCAGCGCCTGGTGAAGTTCGATGGAGGAGGCTCCGGGGTAGGCGAAAATCACCTCCACGCCCAGGTGTTCGAGCATTTTTATCGCAATTTCAGCGCCCTTCATCAAAGCGGGGCGGGACAACGGTTCGTCTTTCATCTTCAATCTTTCGGTTGGTCACGGCAACACACGGGAAACGGGCTCTCCCGAACGCCATGGAACAACGAAGATTCAGACAGACGAGAGAACTTCTCTCAGGGATGCGGACACGCGGAAACGCGTCCGTGGCATGGGGTCCCGGCCGCGTTACTGAGAAATCACCGCGGCCGGGCCGATAACCTGGACGGAGTCGCCGTACAGAAGATGGGCAAAACAATTCATCATGCCATTAATATGCCACCGGAAACCGCGCTTGTCAACCCCGCCGCCGGCGATACGCCCAAAAAATACCGAGGCCGGGTCAGGAGCCGTAACGGCGGCGGTACTGCAGCGGCGAGCAGCCCTTGAGGCGGTGGAACTGGCGCGAAAAGTACGCGCCGTCGCTGAAGCCGGAACGCACCCCGATCTCGGCCACCGACCATTCGGGGTGGCCGACCAGCAGCTCCGCCGCCCGTTCGACCCGCTGGCGCAGCAGATAATTCAACGGCGAATCGCCGAAGGCGCGTTTGAATTGCCGGAACAAAGTCGGCTGGGACATGCCGGCGATGCGGCACATCTCCCCGACCGAACGGACTTCACCGCCATGCTTCCCGAGCCGCCCGGCCAGGACGCCGAGGCGGTGCGGCACGTTGTCGACGAAAGCGCGGTTGTAGGCTTCGACGATACAGTGAATCAGCTCGACGAAAGCGCCGACCGCGGCGAAGCGGTGCCCGTCGTCGCGCCGCCACAACAGCTCGTCGAGGCGCTTGATCCGCTCCTCGATCAGCCGGAAGTCCTGCGCGCTCAGGTGGAAACGGTTTTCGAAGCGGTCGGCGGCGTTGGAAGCCGGATCGATGCGGAACAGCACCTGGTAAGCGGCGGAATCGACCAGATCGTACCACGGCAGCTTCAGCTTGGACGGGTCGAAGAGCACATTGTACAACACCAATCCATCGATGTCGTCGTATGAATGAACCCGGTCGCCCTGAATCAGAAACAGATCCCCCGCCTTGATCCGGTACCGCAGATGATCGATCTCGTGAATCGCCGTCCCCGCCCCGACCAGGACCAGCTCGCTGTAGTTGTCGTGCACGTGGTGGCAATAGGGCCCCTGGTCGCCGATGATCCGGACTCCGAGCGGAAACCCTTCGTCGGGAAAAACATAATCCCGCTCCATCATCAGCGGCGGCCAGCCGCGGTAATCGATTTTCGCAGTCCGGTTCATAACATGGATAAGATAGTTCATCCCGGACGAAAAATCTTCCACCGGAATTGAAAATGAATCGAAATGATAGGATCGTCCAAGACAATGAGAGAATCGTGCATGATAAAATGTCGATATTCATCTATAATACGATCATAGACACCGGGAGATATGGTTATGAACCTGATGAAACGATGGCTGGCGGCGGCGGGCCTGCTGGCCGCGGCCTGGATGTGCCGGGCCGAAATGGAATTGTACATCGTCAACCCGACCCGGGCGCTGCCGGTGCTGCCGTTCACGCCGGTCGGCGGGGAATTCGCCGGCGACGCCATGGCGATGGCGATCGCTCCGGGAGAGATCCACGCCGCGTCGTTCGTGGTCAATGCGCCGGACGGCCGCCGCGACTTCCTGGTCGCGCCGCGGGACCTCCGGGGACCGGACGGCGCGGTCATCCCGGCCGCCGCCATCGACGTCCGGGTGGTCAAGTGCTGGTACCAGGGCGGAACGGCCTGGATCAACATCCAGCCGGACAATTCCCGGAGAATCCTGGTCCCGGAGCTGCTGCTCCACGACGACCGGCTGGTCGAAGTCGATCACCAAACGCAAAAGAATTACCTGAGGCTGTCCAAACCCGGCGGCGACGAATACATCGACATCTCCGACGATTCGGTGCCGCGTGAAATGAGCTCCGGCGACTGGCCGGTCGCCGATTATCCGGTGCATGACGCGCCGGCCCTGCTCCCGCTGGAGCTTCCGCCCGGCGAAAACCGCCAGTTCGTGGTCACCTGCCGCGCCCCGGAGAAGCTCCCTCCGGGCGTCTATTCCGGCCGGCTCGATTTCACCGCGGCCGGGGTTCCGGCCGGCTCGGCCGGGTTGACCGTCGAAGTGCTGCCCTTCACTCTGGCCGAACCGCGGACCAACTACGACGCCGACCGGGAATTCACCGTGTCGCTCTACTACAACGGCCTGGTCAGCCCTCCGGAGCGCGAAAACGCCCGCGACGGAAATCTGCACGCCTACCGCCGCAGCCGCGGGCAACTGGAGGCGGAATTCCGCAATATGGCCGAGCACGGCGTAACCAACCCGGCCACGGTCCAGAGCACCATGTACGAAGACTTCTTCGACGAGCGCAACCGCGCGCTGTGGCACGAACTGCTCGCCATGCGCGCCGCCGCCGGCATGAAAAACCACGCCATATTCGTATGCAGCAACCCCTATCTGAACCTGGGCTTCGACCCGGCCTACACCGCCTCCACGCCGGAGGGCATCGCCCGGTTCGTCGACCGGGCCAAGGCGGTCATGGACTGGATCCGCAGCGCGGCCGGCGAAGACACCGAGGTATACTTCTACGGCCTGGACGAGGCTCACGGCGAACGCTTGACCTCGCAGTTGCCGGCCTGGCGCGCCCTGCATGCGGCGGGCGGCAAAACCTGGGTCTCCGGCTACAAGGACTGGATCCTGGGGCCGGGCAATTTCGCCGCGGTCGGCGAAGAACTCGACGTGTTGAACGACTGCTACGTCTCCGATCCCGGCGAAGCGGCCAAATGGCATTCGATCGGCAAGCGGGTGTTCAGCTACTGCAACCCCCAGGCGGGGGTGGAAAATCCCGATATCAACCGCCGCAACTACGGGTTGAACCTCTACTTCGACAACTACGACGGCGTGTGCAACTTCATGTACAATTCGCTCTTCGGCGATCCGTGGAACGACTTCGACCACTGGCGCGACCACTGTTATACCTACCCGACCCAGGACGGGGTGATCGACACCATCGCCTGGGAGGGCTTCCGCGAAGGCATCGACGACATCCGTTACGCCACCACCCTCCGGCTGGCCATTCGCGAGGCGCTGGCTTCCGGAGACGCGAAACGAGCCGCCGTCGCCCGCGCAGCCGAAGCCTGGCTCGATGGCCTGTCGGTCGATGACTACACCGTCCAGGATGACCACTTCGACAACCTGCCGTGGCGCGAACACACTCCCGACCTCGAAGAGGTCAGGCTGAAGATCATCGAATGGATTCTCAGATTGCACCGGCAACCATAAAACCGCAAAGGAGACGGCCCCATGAAACGAATGTTCACCCTCATAGAACTCCTGGTCGTGATCGCGATCATCGCCATCCTCGCCTCCATGCTCCTCCCGGCGCTGTCCCGCGCCCGGGAAGCGGCCCGAACCATCAAATGCGTCGGCAACGAGAAACAGATCGGTCTCGGCGTGGCCATGTACGCCAACGACTACGACGATTACATCGCCCCGATCAATCCCTACACCCTGACCCAGGATCCCTACGCCACCACCGCCTACAGCGGCGCGCTTGACCCCTGGCGCAGCGCTTCCGGCGGGCTCGACGGCGTCGGGCTGGTGCTGGCGTGACTAGGCGGGTTCGAAGCCGGCACCGCCCACCCCGGCCCGGG
>JAVBSD010000040.1:0-7746 GCA_031547325.1 Victivallaceae bacterium
TGAGGTCTGTGTAGTCGTAAGCCATTTCTTCCTCGCAGTTCGGAGTTTTCTTGACCGGATATGGACGCTCTTAACTATACACTAACCGCATGCTGACAAAATGCAAATATTTTTTATATTTTTTTGATTCACCGTAAAATTATTTCAACACCGTCGCAGGCCAGGAGGTGTCCATGCCGCGCCGCCAGCTCCGCCGCCGCCTCTCCTTCCGGCCACAGGGTGCGGGCGATGTGGGTCAGGACGCTGACCGTATCACCGCCGACGGTGCCGGTTCCCCGCAGCGCGGTCATCATCATCGCGATCATGCCGAGATCGTTGTGCTCGAAGCTCCGCCAGTCGCCCGGAGCGGCCGCCGTCGCATCCCAGATCACCATGTCCAACCGCCGGTCGCCGATCAGCAGCCGCTCTTTGGTGGTCAGCCAGGCCCCGTCGAGCGCGTAAAAGACGGAATGACAACCGTCTTCGATCAGAAAATGATAGGTCTGCTCGCGCACGTCGTCGGTACAATGATTGGAGGGCAGCGCGGTCACGGCGAGGCCGCCGGCGGCAAAGCGCTTGCCGGCGTAAAGTTCGCAGCCGAGCCACGTCCTCCCCTCGCCCCCTTCCCGGCGCAGCGACTCCAGAATCTCCGGCGCGGCGTGGATTCGCAACGCCCCGCACCCGGCGCGCGCCGCCGCGATCCGCCCGGCGACGCCCGCGTCGAAATGGTCGCGGTGCGAATGGGTAATCGCCAGATCGCTCACCTCGCGCAAGTCGACGTCGAACCGCGCCAGGGTCTCCCACCCGGCGATTCCGGCGTCGACCAGCAGCCGGCGGTTGAACGACGTCATCGTGCACCCCCGCGTCGCGGGATCTTCTCCGAGCAGCTCCCACTGATGGTCGGCCGCCCCGGTGCCGAGAAAACGCACCGCCATCACCACATCGTCGGACATCGGGTTTATTCCTTCTTCATTTGATGATGCGCCAGGTATTTGGTGAGTTGCCGTACGGCAACGAATCAAGCCGGACAGGAGGCCGCAAGACGCCGGAATGACATGAAGAGACTTTCGAAATGACCTCTCATAATATACCGTCGCCGCGGGGGCTTTGCAAGATGAAAATTAAAAACAAAAGAATATCGGCTTTTTTCGCCTCCGGCTCATTGACAAAAGGTCGTTTCCCGGTTATACTACGGAAGTTAAGGAGATTTCATGCCACTGATGAGCAAAGCTTTTCCCAATACCAAAACCAATCGCCTTTATTTGCTGCTGAAAAAGAAGATCGAAGACGGCGTCTACGCCGCCGGAACGCAACTGCCGAGTTGCCGCCGGCT
This sequence comes from Victivallaceae bacterium, assembly GCA_031547325.1. GTDB lineage: Bacteria > Verrucomicrobiota > Lentisphaeria > Victivallales > Victivallaceae > JAVBQJ01. The sequence goes on from JAVBSD010000040.1 coordinate 1,313, forward strand.
GTCCGAAGAGTTCGACGTCAGCTATGTCACCGCCTGCCTGGCGCTGAAGACGCTGGTCGACCAGGGACTGGCCCGCAACCGCCGCGGCAGAGGCATTTTCGTCCCGGATTACACCACGGAAATGCCGGCGGCGCGCCAGGTCAAACTCATTTGCACCTCCTTCGACACGCCTTCGGCCGCCGCGTTCCGCAAGGAAGGTATGGAGGTGTTCGAAAAAGCCGGCTGGCAGGTCCGGCCGCTGGAAATCCGCGACCGGGAAGCGGTCGGAGATGAAATCGGCGATTTTTCGAGCTTCGTCATCCTCTACGGCTTCGGCTTCGCATGCTACCGCAAAATCGTCGCCGAGATCGAACGGATTCGCGCCCAGCAGCGGGTGGTGGTCATCGGCGAACGCTGCGAACGCCACGGCATCGCCTCGGTCATCGCCGACGAACCGCAGCAAATCCGGCTGGCGATGGAACTCCTGCGCCGCTCCGGCCGCCGCCGGGTCGGTCTGCTGTGCGGCAACCTCGGCAACTCGGTGGAACAGGAGCGGGTCGCCGCCTGGCGCAACTTCCACCGCTCCGCCGACGGCGAAACCGTATGGCAGCGGTATTTCTTCGAAATGGGCATCACCGACGCCGACGGCGACGACCGGATATTCACCGCCGAATACCTCAAGCGGACCCACGCCGACGGACGCCTCAAAGCGATCGACGCGCTGATCGTTCCCGACCCGCCGCTGGCCAGAGTGACCGCCGGTTTTTTCCGCGACCACAACATCCGCATCCCGGAAGACATCGCGCTGGTCAGCATCGGCGACGCCGATTTCCTCTCCTTCCTCAGCCCGCGAATCACCGTGGTCGACCCCGATATGCGCGCCCATATCCAGGCGGCGCTGGAATTCCTCGAGGAACGCCACAACCGCCACAACCGCCTGCCGCTGCTCCACCTCTGCGAACCTTACCTGAAAATTCGCGAAAGCGTCCCCGCCGAACCGCAATAAAAAAACGGCCGCCGCGCGACTGTTTTAAAAAAAATTGCATTTTCCTTTGAATTCCTATTGACAAACAGCATTTTTTTCGCTATAATTACTGGTGTGTTAAATATTTTTTTATATCACCGGTAAAATATGGAAACCATCGTCAAAACACTGCCGAACACCAAATCGACCCGCCTTTACACGATGCTCAAAGGAAAGATCGAGGACGGTTCGTTCGCGGCCGGCAGCCAGCTGCCGAGCTGCCGCCGGTTGGCGGAGGAATTCAACGTCAGCTACGTCACCGCCAACCAGGCGTTGAAGTCGCTGGTCGGCGAAGGCCTGGCCAGAAACCGCCGCGGCAAAGGTGTTTTCGTCCCCGACGCCGACCAGGAACACCCGGCGACCCGCGACGTCCGGCTGATCTGCGACGGACTCAAGCCGTCCTCCGCCAAGTTTTTCCATGAAGGCGCCGACCTCTTCCAGGCGGCCGGCTGGCACACCCGCCAGCTCCTGCTCGACAACTACACTCAGGTTTTCACCGAGCTGGAAGACTACGACAGCTTCATGATCCTCTACGGCTTCGGCTTCGAACGCTACCGCAGGATCGTCGCCGAAATCGAACGCGTCCGCGCCCAACGCCGGGTGGTGGTCATCGGCGAACGCTGCGACCGCCACGGCATCGCCTCGGTGATCGCCGACGAACCGCAGCAGATCCGTCTGGCGATGGAAGCGCTGCGGCGCGCCGGCCGCGTCCGGGTCGGCCTCCTCTGCGGCAACCTCGGCAACTCGGTGGAACAGGAACGGGTCGCCGCGTGGCGCAACTTCTATCGCAACGACGGCGAAGCGGCCTGGCAAAAGTATTTTTTCGACCTGGAAATCACCAACCAAGACGGCGACGACGTCGCCTTCACCGTCCATTATCTGGAACGGGTCCACGCCGCCGGCCGCCTCAACGCGATCGACGCGCTGATCGTGCCGGACGCGCCGCTGGCCGCCGCCGCCGCCGGGTTCTTCAAGGACCATCACATCCGCGTCCCGGAAGACATCGCCTTGGTCAGCATCGGCGACGCCGAATATCTCTCTTTCCTCCGGCCGCGGATCGCTGTGGTCGACCCGGATATGAACGCCCATATGATTGCGGCGCTGGAGTTTCTCGAAGAACGGCGCATCGGCGGCGACCGGCTGCCGCTGCTCCACCTCTGCGAGCCCTATTTAAAAATTCGTGAAAGTGTCCCCGTAACCGAAAACCAACAGGAGGTTAGGCCATGAAAAAAGCAAAATTCACCCTCATTGAACTCCTGGTCGTGATCGCAATCATCGCGATTTTGGCCAGCATGCTGCTCCCGGCGCTGTCCAAGGCCCGCGCCGCGGCGCAGGCGATCAAGTGCACCAGCAACATGAAGCAGCTCGGGCTGCACCACTACCTGTACGCCGACGCCTACGACGATAACTGGGTCATCACCTGGGGCAACGGAGTTCCCGGCGTGCTGTGGAGCCAGACCTTCTGGCATCACTTCCTGCGGTACTACGAGATGGGCGAACCCACCGGCGGCGGTGTCCTGCATTGTCCGTCGGCGGTGGAAGGCGCCGCCCTCAAAGTTCCCGACAAGGTGATGAACCTCGCCCTCAATGTAGTCGACGACAATCCGTACTTCCTGCTCGGGTACTCCCAGAATTACTCGGCCGGACTGTGCGTCAACGTCCACACCGGCGTCGGCGGCGCCACCGCGCCGCCGCCGGCGCGCAGCGGTTGGAAGAATCCGTCCAATACCGTGCTGACCATCGAGGATTCGACCACCGCCCATCCCCGTGTCAACCAGCTTGACGTCGCCGGGCGCTGGGCCACCGCGGCGCGTCACAACAACGGCATGAACATCCTGTGCATGGACGGCCACGTCGAATCGACCCGCAACAAGGACGCCCTCGGCACCCAATACACCTGGGCGCCCTGACCCGGAAAGGAAGAACATGCGTATCCGGAGTACCATAGCACTGTTGTCAGCCGCCGGCGCGTTGAGCGCCGGCGACTTCACGTGGAGTCTGATCGGCGATCCCAACGAACAGTACACCAAAAACCGCGAGACCGCGCTCTTCGACGGTCAGCTCAATTTCAACACCGATTCAGTGCTGTGGGACGCCAACTACGCCCCGCACGGCTGCGGCTTCGCCGCCTGGTTCGACCGGGAATATGACATCTCCCGCGTCGTCGTGGTCACCGCCAAGCCCAACCAGCTGGCCTACACCCCGGCCCGGACCGAATTCACGGTCCGAGCCAACGGCCGGTGGAGCGAAGCCGCGACCATTCCCGACGTCACCGGACGGGCGGACGATCCGGGCTTCTCCCAGGCGTCGATCAACACCGTCTGGCAGCCCTCCGGCGTCCGCGCCGACGCGATCAAAATTCTCATGTACGGCTCCGGCGTCTGGCTGACCGAAGTCCAGATCTACGTCCGCGAGGGCGGCGCCGAACGCCTGCTGAAGCCGGGCGCCATGGTCGCCGCCGACCGCCGCAAGCCGAGCGATTTCGGCGCCGGCGCCACCGTCAACATCGACTTCTGGCTGACCGACAAAGGCTACATCGGCAATCCCAATCAGCTCAGCCGGCGCGACCGCGCCATGTTCAGCTTCGACATCGCCGACTGCCTCGACGCGGGCGAAGTCCGGAGCGCGTCGCTGGTCGCCGACATGGGCGTCTTCGGCCAGATCGACAGCAACACCATCGAGCTGGAGGTCTTCACCAAGGAATTGCCCCAAATCGACAAAATCGACCTCTTGTCCGCCGAGGTCGTCCCGGTCGCCGAAATAACCGTGACCGAAGGCCAAAGCGCGGCCCGCCTCGAAGCCGACGTCACCGACCTGGTCAACCAGGCGCTGGCGGAAGGACGCGCCACCATCACCTTCCGGCTGCGCAACGCCACCGTCGAAAAACTCGGCAACCGCAAAAGCGCCGCCGAAGGCGCCGCCGTCAACCCCGCGCAAATCACCCTGGAAATCGGCAAATGAACAAGACTCTCCTCCTCGCAACCGCCGTACTCGGACTCAGCTTCGGCGGCTTCGCCGCCATCACCGACGGCGAAGGACGTCCTTTCCGGGAAATCGTCATCGCCGCCGACGCTCCCGGCTCGGTGAAGCTCGCCGCCAATGAGCTGCGCGACCTCGCCGTCGCCATCGGCCAGCAGGAGCTGCCGGTGGTCACCGCGCCCACCGGCGAAAAACCGGTCATCTACGTCGGGGAACACCCCGACCTGGCGGCCTTCGGCATCGATCCGACCGCGCTGCCCTCGGACGGCTTCGTGATCAAGAGCGTCCCCGACGCCCTGGTCATCGCCGGCAAGGATTACCACGGCCAGCCGCTCTTCGGCCCGATCAATCCGTGGCGTCCGGTCGAGCTCTACAACAACGAGTTGCAAAACTCCGCGCTGATGGAGCAGGGGACGCTGTTCGGCGTCTACGCCTTCCTCGAAGACTTCGGCGGCGTCCGCTTCTACCTGCCGCTGGACATCGGCACCGTCGCCGACCCCGTCGACGGCATCAGGGTCGACGCCGCGGACATCCGGCGCGCCCCGCGTTTCAACTACCGTTATCCCTGGTACAGCTTTCACATCAACGACCGCGACGGCGCGTTGTGGTTCCACCGCGCCGGCTTCGGCGGCAAAGCCCCGGTGATGATCATCCACACCTACGACTGGATGAAAAAATACCAGGAAACCAATCCGGAATTCTGGGCGCTGGCCGACGGAGAACGCGCTTTCACCAACCAGTGCGTCGCCGACGGCAAGGGCCACTTGTGCCTCAACAATCCCGGACTGATCGCGCGCTGGACCCAGGATATCATCGAATTCTTCGACGCCAATCCGGAATTCGAGGTCTATCCGTTGGCTCCCAACGACGGCCTGTCGCGGATCTGCGAATGCCCCGACTGCCAGGCCGACCTCGATCCGGCGATTACCGGAACCGGCCAGTTCTCCTATCATATCTGGAAATTCGTCGACCGCATCGCCCGCGGCGTCGCCGCAAAGCACCCCGATAAATACATCGGCTGCATCGCTTACGAAAAGTACCGCGAACCGCCGCAGAACCTCGAACTTTCGCCCAACGTCGCGGTGATGTTCTGCTACCCCCGCAGCGAAATGGTCGACCCGGTTTTCCGCGCCAAGATCCACGAGGAAGTCGCGGCCTGGAGCCAGGCCGCCGGCCGGATGTACTACTGGGTGTGGTATCTGACCCACTGGGCGCCGACCGACTATCTGCCGATCCTCTATTCCGAGGCGATCGGCGCGGAAATCAAGCGCATGGCGGACAACCCCAAGTTCATGGGCGAGTTCATCGAGAGCGAAAACCGCGCCGACAAGTTCTCCTTCGGCCACGACCGGATGGGCATCCCGGGGATGGAGCACCTGAACCTCTACGTGACCGGACGCCTCTACTGGAACCCGGAAGCGGACGTCAAGGCGATCCTCGACGAATACTATCATAAGTTCTACGGCCCGGCGGAAGCGCCGATGCGCGACTTCTGGAGCTTCGCCGAAGAGCGGCGCAACGCGGTGATGGCGACCAATCCGGGGGTGTCGCCGGACGTGCTCTTCGATTCGGCGACCCTCGCCAGGCTGAACGCCGACCTGGCCGAAGCCCAGAAGCTGGCGCCGGCGGATTCGGTGTACGCCGCGCGGGTCAAGCTGATCGCCGACGAGTTCGCGGTCGGCGCGGGCCGCCTGACCCGGCTGCTGCAGCAGGGCGTGTCCAAGGCGGATGTTCCGGCGATCGCCGGCCCGGACGCGGTGACCACGATGCGGCCGCAGCGGTTCATGAGCGTTGCGGCCGAGGCGGTCACGCCGGCGACCCAGATCTACTTCGGTTACGACCGGACCAATTTGTACATCCGGATCCTCTGTTTCGAGCCGGAGATGGACAAACTGGTGAGCAACGCCAGCGGCCCTGACGCGATGGGCATCTGGAACGACGACTGCGTGGAGATCTTCCTGGGGCCGGATGAAAGCGACCTGACCAACTTCTACCAGTTGATCGTCAATGCCGACGGCGCGTTGTGGGACGGGCGGATCGACCGGCCGAACCATGCCGACACGTCGTGGGATTCCAAGGCGCAGGTCAAAGTGACGCGCGAAGCGAAGCGTTGGGTGGCCGACCTGACGATCCCGTTCACATCGATCGGCATTCACGATCCGAATTTCGCGGGAGACATCGTGGCGAACTTCTACCGGATGCGGGTGGCGGGCGACCGGCCGATGCGTTCGATGTGGTCGCCGACGGGGAAGGACGGCAATTTCGAACCCGCCGACTTCGGCCGTCTCCACCTGAAAAAATAAAATAATAAAAACAAAAAATTGTGGTCGGGGGCCCCGCCCGGGGCGGGGTCCTGGGGGGCCCCACTGGGGGGTGACCTCCGGTGTTGGTTGGCCGCGTTTCTAAACTGGGTAACGGGTCGGTAGCCGCGGCGGGCTGGCCGGCCGGGGCC
>JAVBSD010000412.1:0-2530 GCA_031547325.1 Victivallaceae bacterium
CAACGCGTACCTCAAAAGTGCGCTCGGAGCCGGGCCGGCCGCGGCACCAGCCGCGAATCAATCCCCTCAGAGACGTTCCGCGGTCACCGGATGAATGGTTCGGGCGGCAATCGGTTCCGGTTGGTCGGTCAGGCGTCGAACGGCGATGCCCAGGGAGTCGCCGGCCCAGGTCGAAAAAGTCAACTGGTGCGGATCGCCGGAGGCATCGGGCAGCCCGTAATCGACCAGCCGGGTTCCGGCGTAGTCGATGTAGAGGCGGCCGCCGGTGCGGCGGATGGTCACCGGCACCTGTGCGCCGGGACGCGACGTTCCGGTGTCGGTGGCGCTGAAGCGCGACTGGTCGAGTTCCGACAGCCCGGAGATGCGCCAACCGCTGTCATGGACCAGCCGGAGGCCGTGGACGGCGATTTCCAGCCGCCCGGAATGGCGGAGTTCGAGGTCGAGCTGGAACTCCTCCGGCAGCAGTCCGGCGTAGGAAGCGCTGGCGGCGGGACCATACAGGACCGAGCCGAGTTCGAGCGGCATTTCGCCCTGGCCGCGCCCTTCGGTCCGCCAGGATTCGGCCAGGAAACTCTCCTCCGGAACGAAAGCGGCCGGATAGCGGACGGCGGGGGCGGCTGTTTCGGGCGGGTTTTCGACCAGGTGCGCCGGGCGAATGCCGAAGAGGCGCAGTTCGGCCTCGGGCACGGAGAAGCTCAACCTTTGGCCGTCGAAGCTGAAGGTTCCGCCGTCGAGGCATTCGACCGCCAACGCTTCGCCGGGGAACAATCCGGCGATGTCGACGGCGACCTCCTGGGGCCCGATGTAGCGGACGTTGGAGGCGGTCAGCATGGCGTCGTCTTCGCCGGTCCAGCAGGAGACCAGCGCCCGGTCGCCGGAGAGGCGTTTGAGCGGCGTATCGGCTTCCCAATAGGGATGGAAGGTTCCGTCGGCGGCGTTGAAACGGTCGAAATAAATGTCCTGGAGCGCGCTGGAGCCGGCGCTGGCGAAGCCGTGCGGCAGGTTCCACGCCAACGCCCGCGAACAGTTCCAGCGGCTGTCCAGATAGAGCTGCGGCAGGAAGATGCCCCGGAAGCCGAAGGGGGCGCCGGAATAATTGATCAGCACCTTTTCGGGTTCCAGCAGATACCCTTTGGGGTAGCGGCTCAGTTGTTCGCCGTCGTAATAGAAGTCGGCCAGCGCCAGCGTCGACAGCGACATGCCGCCGCCGGTGTGCGCCCAGATCGGATGGCGTTTGCCGCGCTCGTCGAAGATGCCGCGCAGGCGCTTGAGGAAGGCGCGCTGTCCGAGCACCCGTCCGTCGCGGTAATCGTCTTCCCACGCCGCCGGCAGCGCGTCGTCGCAGGCGTGCGAGGGGTTGGCGCAGTCGAAGGGATGGGTGGGGCCGTCGAGATAAACGCCGTCGAGGCCGGCTTGCTCGGCCAACTGCCGCACCCCGTCGAGAATCAGGTTGCCGGCGTCGCCGCGGAAGCAGATGACCCGGCATGCGACCTCCTTGCCGGGGTCATAGGCGCGCCGGTACCAGAGACGATCGGGCGGCGCGACCCATTCCTTGCCGTAGAGCTCGTATCCCGGGGCGTTTTCGGCCAGGACCTGCGAGAAGTACATATAGAAATCCCGGCCCTCCAGGTGGGCCGCCTCGGCGCGCTGCCGCGCCTCGGGAATTTTGGCGAGGTCGGGATACCCCTGAAAGTCGGACCAGTTTTCGAACCACAACCCCAGACGGCGCAGATCCGGCGGGATGACGTCGCGCCGGAAGGGCGTCGGCAGCAGGAAGAACTGAAAGACCTGTCCGGGATCGGCCACCTGGCCCGGCGCGGTCACCAGCGACAACCGCAATTCGGCCACGCCGCCGGCCTCCGGCAGCAGCTCGATCTGGCCGCTGCCGGGCGGCGAGAAGAAGACCCGGCGGTCGAAATCGACCGCCAGCCCGGCCGCGACGTCGCCGACCCAGATCTCTCCGGCGTTGCCGACAAAGCCCAGGCCCGCCGGCTGGACCAGGCCCTGGGAGGAGCCCCGCAGGATGGTGCGCGCGTATTCGGCTTTGAGCGGAATGCGCACGGTCAGCCGGGAGAGCGCGGTGGCCGGGATTCCGGACGGGCGCAGCCGGATGACGGTGAAGCCGTCGTATTCGACCCGGACCCTGGCCTCGATGCCCGGTTGGGCGGCGGAGACGATGTCGACCCACGCCGGGGCGGCTTTCATGGCCGCGACGGGATTGAGCGTCAGCGGCTCTCCTCCGGCCAGCGCTTCGACTTCGATCGGCGCGGCGAGAATCTGCCGGCCGCCGGCGGCGATGCCGGTTGGCAGCGGCCGGTCGCCGAAGTCGATTTGCGCGAAAGCCAGTTCGACGCCGCCGGAGTGCAAACGCGGCGCGCTCCACGGGTGGGAAACCCGGTCGGCGAGGTAGTCGGTTCCGGCGTCGGTGTCGCTCCACGCCGGACGCGGGGGCACGGTGGCGGCGAGGGTGCGCACGGTTTGGCCGCCGACGGCGGCTTCGGCTTTGAATTCCGTCCCTTCCGGCAGATTC
>JAVBSD010000193.1:0-3016 GCA_031547325.1 Victivallaceae bacterium
TCGGCCGCGAGATCGTCGCGGTTTTCGCGCCGGAACGGGTGGTCGACGCGGCGACGGCGGGAACCCTGGGGGAGGGGGCGGTCCTGACCGCCGACCGCCAGGCGTGGCGCGCCTACCACGCCGGCAACCTGACGCTGGCGCGGCAACTGCTGGCGCTGGCGCCGGAGGAGTCGCTGATCCGGCTGTGGCTGGAGGCGCGTTTCGTCCGCGCCGACGGCGATTACCGCCGGGCGGCCGAGCTGCTGCGCCGGTGGCTGCAATTGGCCGGGGAGGGGGGCGACGTTCCCGGTTTCCTCGTCGGAGCCAAGGGGGTGGATAATATGTTCGAATGCGAACCCGGCCTGGCCCGCATGGTCGAGGGCGAATTCGGCGTGGTGCTGGTCTACAACAGCGATTACGCCGAAGCGCTGTATGTCTTTCTCAAGGCCGACTGCTGGCTCGACGCCGCGCTGGTCGCCGAACGGCTGATCGATACCGCTTCGCTGATCGAAATCTCCGACGCCCGCCCGGAACACGATGAGCTACGCCATCTGCTGGCCCGTCGCCTGATGCGCGAAGGCCGGGTGGTGGAGGGCGTCGCGCGGCTGCCCGAGTGGCTGCATCCCGCCGGCGAACTCTATCTGGAGTTGAGCCGCCGCGCCAACGATCCGGGCGTCGCGGCCGGGGAACGGGCGCTGGCCTTTTACAATCTCGGTCGGCTGGCCGGGCAATACGGCATGGGACTTTACGGGACCGAACTTGAGCCGGACAATCATATCGACGGTGGCGGCTTCCCGATTTCCGGGCTGAATCCCGAATGGCATGAATGGCTTGGGAATTGGCGTTGGAAGTACGGTCTGAAGACGATGAGTTGGTACGATATGCGTTTTCACTACCTGGCCCGGTCGGCGGACTTTTTCGCCCGCGCGGCGGCGCTGGCGGAGGACCGCGATTTGAAGATCGCCAGCTTATGGGCGGCCGGCATGAGCTTTCGCGACCGTTATCCGGGGCGGGCCGAGGTCTACTACCGTATGCTGTGCGACCTGCGGCCGGATCCGCTGGCGGAGGTGGCCGAGACGGAACGCTGGTTTCCGCGCCACGGCCGGGCACTCATGATCGCGGAATCCCGGGGCGCGCAGCCCCGGACCCTGGAGGAGATCAAGGCGGCGATCGCTTCTCTGAATCCGGAACAAATATTGGCGCCGTGAGGTTGCATTCATCGCTCCGGGCGTGTATATTTCCATTATTATTGAACGGAAAAGGACTTCTGCCATGAAAATCAATCAACTGTCGTTGTTTATCGAGAACAAGCCGGGCACCCTCAACCGGGTCTGCCAGAGCTTGAAAAAACACAATATCAACATCTGTACCCTGGCTCTGGCCGACACCGAGCAGTTCGGCATCCTCCGGCTGCTGGTCAAGGATACCGAGCGGGCGCGCCAGGCGCTGGAGGCCGACGGCTTCATCGTCAAGGTCACCGAGGTGCTGGCGCTGCCGGTGGCGGACCGGCCCGGCGGGCTGGCCGACTTGCTCGATGTGCTCGACGCGGCGCGTCTGAGCGTGGAGTATATGTATGCGTTCACCTTCGGCAACCGCGAAAACGCGATCATGGTCTTCCGCTTCGAAGACCCCGACCGGGCGTTGGAAGTGCTCGCCGCCGCCCACATCGATGTGGTCAGCGCCGTCGATCTTCTGAACTGAGCCACGGGAAAGGATCGCAGGTTTTCGCCATGTCCGAATTCGTCATCCCCAACCGCATCTTCGACAACGAGGCCGAGACCATGCCGCCGGCCGAACGCCGCCGGCTCCAGCTCGACCGGCTGAAGCAGTCGCTGGAACTGGCGGCGCGGATTCCCTTTTACCGCGAATCCTGGCGCGCCGCCGGCGTGTCGCCGGATTCGCTCCGCCACCTCGAAGACATCCGCAAATTTCCCTTCACCACCAAAGCCGACCTGCGCGACGGCTATCCCTTCGGCTTCTTCGCGGTCGACCGTTCGGAGCTGGCGCGCATTCACGCGTCGAGCGGCACCACCGGCAAGCCGACCATCGTCGGCTACACCGCCAACGACCTGGCGGTGTGGTCGGAGCTGTGCGCGCGTTTCCTGGTCGGCGGCGGCCTGACCCCGGACCAGCTGGCCCAGGTCTCCTTCGGCTACGGCCTGTTCACCGGCGGCTTCGGGCTGCATTACGGCATCGAACGGGTCGGCGCGGCCGTGGTGCCGGCTTCGAGCGGCAACACCCAGCGCCAGGTCATGCTGCTTCAGGACCTGAAGATCAACACGTTGATCTGTACTCCTTCCTACGCCTTGAACCTCGCCGACGCGGTGCGCGAATACGGCATCGATCCCGAACGCGATCTGGCGCTGCGCTACGCCCACTTCGGCGGCGAACAGTGGACCGAGGATATGCGCAAGGCGATCGAGGAGATGCTGCCGATCCGCGCCTTCAACAACTACGGACTGAGCGAAATCATCGGCCCCGGCGTCTCCGGCGAATGCGCCGCCCGCACCGGGATGCATTTGCAGGAGGATCATTTCCTGGTCGAATGCGTCGACCCCGCGACCCTCGAACCGGTGCCGGAGGGCGAGGAGGGCGAGCTGGTCATCACCGCGCTGACCAAGGAAGCCTGCCCGATCGTCCGCTACCGCACCCGCGACCTGGCGCGGATCTGGCACGAACCCTGTCCCTGCGGCCGGACCACCTCCCGGATGAGCCGGGTCAAGGGGCGTTCCGACGACATGCTGATCATCCGCGGGGTCAACGTTTTCCCGTCGCAGGTCGAAGAGGCGCTGCTGCGGGTCGGCGGCACCGCGCCGCATTACCTGATCGAACTGTTCCGGCCCCACAACCTCGACGAGGCGATCGTCAAGGTCGAAATGCGCCATCAGGACTTCTCCGACAAAATGGAGGAAATGCAGAACCTCCGCGACCGCAGCGGCCGCGAAGTCGCCGCGATCACCGGCGTGCATTTCAAGGTCGAGCTGGTCGCGCCGAACACCCTGGAGCGTTCGACCGGCAAGGTCAAACGGGTCAACGA
>JAVBSD010000320.1:0-3305 GCA_031547325.1 Victivallaceae bacterium
GCGTTCTCCAGCGCCGCCTGAAACCCGGCGGCGTTGATGAAGGCGTGTCCTCCGGCCTCGGTGCGGGCCTCGACGCCGAAACGGTAGCGGCCCGCCGGCAATTCGAGGTCCTGAAAGGCGATCGAGCGTTTGCCGACCGCCTGGGAGAACTCAACCGTTCCGGCTTCGGCCGCGACCGGAAAGGCCGGCTGCGGGGTCACCCGCCAGGAGTTGGCCGGATCGTCGAGACGCACCGTCCAGCCCTGCAGGGGAATGCGCGGTCCGCCCGGCATCCGGAAGTCGCCGTTGCGCAGCAGCCAGCCGTCTCCGGCGCCGGCGCAGAGTCCGGCCGCGGCCGCCATCAGGAAAAAAGTCGTTTTGAACATCGGTCAATAGGTATCCCAGTTCAGCCCCTGGCGTTGAGCGGCGCCGCCGAGCGCTTCGACGCCGGCGCAGTTCAGCGATTCGGCGTGGCCGTCGACGAAGACGAAGGAGCCGCGGTCGTTGCCGTGGGGGAAACGCACCGGGCCCGCGGCGGCCGAATAGACTTCGCCGTAGTATTCCGGCAGGTAGACGCTGTTGTCGAGGTAGGTGAGACCCTTCGACGGCGACACCGCCTGGGTGACCTTCCACACCTTCAGCACGCCGCCGCCCCAGGCGGTCTTGCTGAAGGTTCCCGAGGAGTAGGCGTTGATGTGGTAGCTGGCGGAAATTTTCGTGTGATCGGCGTCGAGAGCGCGCCCCGGCGTCGAAGTCGGACAACGCAGGATCGAGAAGTCGCTGCCCAGGGTGAACGGCAGCAGGTACGGCCCCAGATAGACGCCGAAGGTGTTCTGCCCGATGCCGACGGCGAACTGGTTGGCGGTGTCGGGGCGATAGTGCGGCACGACGTAATCGTTGTTGTCGCCTTCATACATCGCCTCGGCGAGACCGACGTTTTTCAGGTTGCTGACGCATTTGATCGACTGCGCCGCCGCCCGCGCCTTGGACAGCGCCGGCAGCAGCATGCTGGCCAAAATCGCGATAATGGCAATGACCACCAATAGTTCTATGAGTGTGAATCTGACATTTTCCGGCTTCATACGCGGTCCCTTTCGTTGAATTGGTGATTGGCTTGAAAAAACGGCCGCCGGGGCAAACGCTCCATGCGGTACATAACGGTATCCGGCCCCTGCCAGCGCCGCTGCGCCAGGTCGAGAATCCAGCGCACCGTGCGGCGCGCCAGCTCCTCGATGCTGATTTCGTAGACGATCAGATCTTCCCAGGGGACGGTCATCGGCAGTTCGCGCTTGGAGCCGGTGATCACGGTGGGGCGGTAGCCGTCGCGCCCGGTCACGCCGTCGACCACCAGCCCGGCCAGGAAATCGGTGCCGACGAATTCGTCGAGAAAGATGAAGACATCCGGACGCAGCTCCGGCGGCAGCGCGACGATCCGCCCCGCCAGATAACGCCCGTCGGTGATGGCGCAGATGCCGAAGTCGTACGCCCGCGCCGCCGGGTCGAAGCCCGATTCGTCGAGCAGCCGCCGGAACAGCCGCGATTCGCTCTGGGTCGCGGTGCAGCCGGACTGAATCAGCGCCGGGCGGCGTTTGCCGAGCTTGGCCGCGTCGCCCATCGCCCGGCGCAGAAAATCCGCCTGGTCGATGAACATCTTGTACGCCGCCGCCGGCGCGCCGTCGGTCACCGTGCTGCCGAGATAAATCATCGGCACCGGCAGTTGGCAGGGCGCCGAGATGCCGGAAAGGTCGATGATGCCGTCGATCCGCTCGTCGGCCACCGCCTGCTCCAGGCCCGGGAAATCGCCGACCGCGATGGCTTCGTCCTGCGCGTTGATGGTGAAAGGCACCGGCATGCAGCCGGCCTCCAGCAGCTCCCGGTGCAGAAAAAAGCTCAGGCAGCTGTAAAAGGGACTCGGCATGTGCGACACCCGCGATACCGCCAGCCCGATGCTCCGCCCCGGCCGCCCCGCCAGATCGGTGCTTTTGAGGAAGGTCCCGACCTTGTCCCGCACCTCGAGCACGCCCTCGTCGCGCAGCGCCTGGATGGCGCGGAAGATCGTCGTGCCGGAGAGATTCAACGCGTGGCACAACTGCTCCTGACCCGGCAATTTGTCGCCGCCCTCCAGACGCGAATCCCGGATGTAACGCACCAGCGCCTGCTTGGCGTATTCGGCCATCTTGCCCCGGTTGTTTTTCAGCGTCACATTCACGGCAAAATCTACTCCACTTTTGAATTACGCTATATTATAGCAAATAATTCCCGGAATGTCAAGAGCCTCCGGCGATAAATGCGACAAAAAAAAAGGTAATACCGGAAATGCCTGCGGATCAGCGGTAAGCCGCCCGGCCGATGATTTCGTCCTGAACCGCCCGGTCCAGCTTGACGAAGACCGCCGACAACCCGGAAATCCGTACCACCAGCTGTCCGTATTCCTCCGGGTTGGCCTGTGCCGCCCGCAGCGTCGCCGGGTCGACGCAATTGGGTTGGACGGTGGGAATTCCGGCCGCCGCGGCCCGGCGCATCACCGCCGCCACCGTCGCCGGTTCCATCCCCGCCCCGAAGGGCAGTTGCCAGTCCCATACCGCGTTGCCCGGCGCGTCCCGGAAATCGATGGTTTCCAGCGACGCGACGATTTCGGTGATGCTGTCCGGCGCTCCGACCCGGTCCGGCGAAATGCCCTGGGTGAGCATCTCCCCGTCGCGGCGCCCGTCCGGAGTCGCCAGCGTCTGGTCGCCGAGGTGCTTGAAGTACCAGTAGACGAAGAAGCTCGGCTGATAATAAGCCCCGCGTTCATTGGGCATGCCGCGCACCGCCCGGGTCAGGTCGCCGGCGAGCCGCGCCGCCAGCGCGTCGACCTCGGGATGGTTCTGCCCGAAACGCGGCAGCGCCCGGATCCGGTGCCGCAGCGGCGCGTATTCCCCCTCCCAGTTCGCCGCCACCGCCCGCCGATAGGTCTCCAGGTCGACGAACCGCTCCGTGAAGACCGCCCGGCGGACCGCGTAGAGGCTGTTGACCGCGTTGGCGAGGCCGACCAGGGTCACCCCGGTCGGGTTGTAGCGCGCGCCGCCGGCGGTGTAGTCGCAGGCGTTTTCAACGCAGCCGGCGATGGTCGCCGAAAAGAGCGGCCCCGGCTGGATATGGCGGAAGTATTCGCCGTTGCTCCGCGCCCAGCCGGTCACGGCGCGGATGGTTTGGAGCATGGCTTCCAGACACTCCTGATAGAAGTTGTCGAAGCTCGCCGTCGGCCGCGCCCGGGTGGCCACCACCTCGGCGTCGGCATCGTCGCGATGGGTGAACCACTGCGAAATCGTCGCCGGCAGGTTGAT
>JAVBSD010000305.1:0-2596 GCA_031547325.1 Victivallaceae bacterium
ACCGGCGGGTTGATCGCGATATAGCTGGTGATCGGCAGCGTGGGGTGGTCATGCTCCTGCGCCGCCACGTGCAAGGCGTAGAGCGCCCCCTGCGAATATCCCGCCAGGGCGATCTCCTCCGGAAACAGCACCTCGTCCAGCGCCAGGTCTTCGATGATGCGTTCGATGGTGAAGCGCACCGCTTCGGCGTCGACCGGCGTGTAGCCGGGCAGCCCGCCGGGCAGCGCCGCCGCCGCGAACTCCCAGTTAAAAGGATTGGAAATCACCGCCACCGCCCAGCCGCGCTGGTAATAGAGTTCGGCCAGCGGCACCGCCATCCCGCCCATGCAGTGGCCGCCGAGGCCGGGAATGACGATTGCCAGAGGCGCCTTGGGATTGTCGTAACGGCTGCGCCAGAAGCGGTAGGTCATGGTCGGCCGCTCCGGCTGCCCCGGATCAACCGCCAGGTCGCGCAACCGGTAGAGGTTGTCGAATTCGCTGTTCCACAGCGACAGGTTGACCCACCAGCTGGTGTGGTCGGACTCGGGACGGAACCACTGGATCTTCAAGGTGTCGACCACCGGGCTCTGCCACACCGCGTCGCTCAGCGCCACCGCGCCGTCGGCGGAACACTCTTCGGCGGCCGTCCCCTCGCCGGCCGCCTGTTCGGCCTGCCACGCCAGGTAGGCCTCGGCCATCGACCAGTCGCGCAATTGCAGCTCGCGCTTCACCAGCGCGTAGAGCCGGTACATCCAGTAGGAATCGTAGCTCGAATGGCGCAGTTTCTCGTACACCGGATAGGGATCGAGCCCGGCGTGGAGCATCGCGATGCCCTGGGCGCCGTTGACATAGGTTTTGGGGTCCAGCGCGTAATCGAAGATGGTGCCGACGCCGTCGCGGATGTTTTTGTTGCCGACGCCCGGCACCAGGATGGTGCAGCCGCCGGGAATGCCCCAGGCGGCGAAGGCCTGCCCGATGTCTTCGTCCTGGCGCGCCAGCCCGAAATGGGTCGCCGGATCGAACAGTCCGCCGATGCCGACCGTGGCGTTGGTCAGGAAACGCAGAAATTCGATGCCCCCGCCCTTCCATTTGGCCTGGGCGAAGCTGCCGACCATCCGCGGCGGGAAGCCGACGTTGTCGGCGAAATTATTGACCATCTGCGCGCCGAAACGCGGCATGATCGAACCGTAAAAGGTGCCCACCGGACGGTAAACCCAACGCATGAAGAGGTTGTTGACCTCGAACATCGAACGGTTGAAGCCCTCCAATGGATCGTTCCCGCCGATGTCGAACACCAGCGTGTCCACCGGCGCCCCCTTCTGCTCCTCCGCCAACTCTCCGAAGGCGGTCAATGTCCAGACCGCCGCCATCGCCGCAACCCACTTACGCATAAAAAACCCGCCTTCCCATCTTACAGCTTACATATTCAAGCTGATGTATTCACCGAGAAAAAGCGTCAGCAGCAGCACCAGCGAAACCAGAAACACCCCGAGCAGCATCTGCGGCCAGTTGCGCCGGACGAACAATGCGAAGCGATGCACCAACCCGGCCTTGGAGGCCTTGGGCGCGAAACCGCCGGAAAACTGCCGGATGTCGTCGAGCAGCTCGGCCACGCTCTGATACCGCTGCCCGGGATCGCGCGACATCGCCTTGAGGCAGATCGCCTCCAGCGCGCCCGGAATCGACCACACCGGATTGGAAAGTTCGCGCGGCGGGTCGATTTCGCCGCGGATCGCCGCCTTGAGCGCCTCGCCCGGCTTCATGCCCTTCAGCGGCGAAGAGAAGGTCAGAATCGTGTACAAAATACAGCCCAGCGCGTAAATATCGGTCCGCTCGTCCTTTTCGCGGTTCTTGCCGGCGGCCTGCTCCGGAGCCATGAATCCCGGCGTCCCCTTGGCCACGCCGTCGATGGTCCGTCCGGACAAGGCGGCGTTGAAAATCTGCATTTCCTCGGCGTACTCACCGGAAACCTCCTCCTCCGGCGGCTCCTCCTCCACCTCGTCGATGATGCGCGCCAGCCCCCAGTCCAGGACCTGAATGTCGCCGTAGTCGCTGACATGGACATTTTCCGGCTTCAAATCTAGATGGATGACGTTCTGGGAATGGGCAAAGGCGATCGCGTTGCAGACCCGGCGGAAAATCAGCAGCATCCGGTTCAAATCGAAGCTGCGGATGGTTTCGAGGTCCCCTTCGCGCAGCTTACGCAAAACCCCCGCCAGGGTCTCCCCGCGCAGATAACGCATGGTGAAATAGGGCGTCCCGGCGCTGTCGACCCCGATGTCGTGCACCGGGACGATGTTCGGATGCTCCAGCCGGGCGGTGATCCGCGCCTCCTGGACGAAACGCCTCACCATCGCCTGGGGGCGGTCGCGGTGATCCGGCATCAACGCCATGGCCAGGTTGCGCTTGGTGTCCTCGTCGAAGACCAAAAGCACCGTCTTCATGCCGCCGAAGCCGATGGTGCGGATGAATTTATAGCGGTCGCGCGGCTTGACCGGCAACACATCCATCGCGTCCTCGGCCGAAAGCTCATGCTCCTCGGCCGGAGCCCGCATCACGATCACTCTGGTCTTTTGCGTCAACCCGCCGTCGGTTTCGAGATTGTCCGGACTGTGCA
>JAVBSD010000465.1:0-11418 GCA_031547325.1 Victivallaceae bacterium
CGTTTCGGCCTGGCCTCCAAGGAGTTCACTCCGTCGATGGTCAACGCGGTCTACCGTCACCTCGACGGCAAGAACACGCACAACTTCACCGTCGGCATCAACGACGACGTTTCCCATCTGTCGCTGCCGGTGGATGAGGAAATCGTCTCCGAGTCGGCCGAAGCCGCCTGCATGTTCTGGGGCCTCGGCTCCGACGGCACCGTGGGCTCGAACAAGAACTCGATCAAGATCATCGGCGACAACACCGACAAGTACGTCCAGGCCTACTTCGTCTACGACTCGAAGAAGTCCGGCGGCATCACCGTCAGCCATCTGCGTTTCGGCAGCAAGCCGATCCTGAGCCAGTACGTGGTGACCAGCCCGACCTTCGTCGCCTGCCACAACGCCGCGTACATCGGGCGCTACGACATGCTCGCGGGCATTCGCGAAGGCGGCACCTTCCTGCTCAACAGCGAATGGGCCGCCGACGAGGTCTTCAGCCATTTCACCAAAGAGATGCAGGAGACCATCATCGCCAAGAAGATCAAGGTCTACACCATCGACGCGCTGAAGATCGCCACCGAGGCGGGCCTCGGGTCGCGCATCAACACCGTGATGCAGGTCTGCTTCTTCAAGCTCGCCAACATCATCCCGGTCGATCAGGCGATCGGCTACATCAAGACGGCGATCGAAAAGACCTTCAAGAAGAAGGGCGATGAAGTCGTCGCCATGAACATCAAGTGCGTCGACAACGCCCTGGCCAACCTCCAGGAAGTCAAGGTCCCGGCCAAGGCCGGCGACTGCTACGTCCCGCCGGTGCTGATCGGCAAGGACGCCGGCGAATTCGCCAACTCCCTGATGAAGCCGATCCTGCATCAGCAGGGCGATTCGATCCCGGTTTCGGCGATGTCCTACGACGGCTCGATGCCGACCGCCACTTCGTGTCTGGAAAAGCGCGGCATCGCGCCGCGGGTGCCGCACTGGTTCTCCGACAAGTGCATCCAGTGCAACCAGTGCGTGATGGCCTGCCCCCACGCCGCGATCCGCGCCAAGCTGATCGCCCAGGACGACCTCAAGGGCAAGCCCGCCACCTTCGAAACCGTCGCGGCCAAGCCGCCGGTCAAGGACCCGGGCCTGGCCTACCGGCTCCAGGTCTACGTCGAGGATTGCACCGGCTGCGGCGTCTGCGTCGAAACCTGCCCGGTCAAGCCGGAAAAGGCGCTCAAGCTCACCCATACCCCGGATGAGCGGGCCGCCGGCCAGAACGCCAACGAGAAGTTCTTCGAGGCGCTGCCCGACAACGTGCTGGGCGGCATGAACGATTCGACGGTCAAGGGTTCGCAGTTCCTGAAGCCCTACTTCGAGTTCTCCGGCGCCTGCGCCGGCTGCGGCGAGACGCCCTACGTCAAACTGGTCAGCCAGCTCTTCGGCAACCGGATGATCGTCGCCAACGCCACCGGGTGCAGCTCGATCTACGGCGGGAGCTTCCCGTCGCTGCCCTATTGCAAGGACAAGACCGGGCGCGGTCCGGCCTGGGCCAACTCGCTCTTCGAGGACAACGCCGAATACGGCTACGGCATGCGTATCGCGGTCGACGCCAACCGCGCCCAGCTCCTGGCCAACGTCAAGCGGGCGCTGGCCGTCGGCGTCCCGTGCGACGAGATGACCGCCAAGCTCCAGTACGCGGTCGACAACTGGACCGCGACCGGCGCCGAAGCGATCGCCAACCAGGCCGCCATCGCCAAGATGCTGCCGGAGGCGGTCGCCAAGAGCGAAGGCGAACTCAAGGCGCTTTTCACCAAGATCGCCGAGCTCAAGGACTACTTCGTCGACAAGTCGGTGTGGATCCTCGGCGGCGACGGCTGGGCCTACGACATCGGCTTCGGCGGCCTCGACCACGTGGTGGCGCAGAACCGCAACGTCAACATCCTGGTGCTCGACACCGAAGTCTACTCCAACACCGGCGGCCAGGCTTCCAAGTCGACGCCGATCGGCGCGGTGGCGCTCTTCGCCAACGCCGGCATGCGTCAGACCAAGAAGAATCTCGGCTTCATGTGCATGAGCTACGGCAACGTCTACGTCGCTTCGATTTCGATGGGCGCCAACCGCCAGCAGGCGTTGACCGCGATCCGCGAAGCCGAAGCCCACAACGGGCCGTCGGTCATCATGGCTTACTCGCCCTGTATCGCTCACGGCATCGACATGTCCAAGAGCCAGACCGAGGCGCGCCGCGAGGTCGAAGCCGGCTACTGGCCGCTCTACCGCTACAATCCGAACGCGGAAAAGCCCTTCGTCTGGGAAGCCAAGGAACCCACCGCCGAATTCCAGGAATTCATCCGGGGTGAAAACCGCTACAAGCAGCTCTTCAAGACTGCCGCGGCGGAGGCGGAAAGCGTTCTGGCCGAAGCCGAGGAAGACGCCAAGCGCCGCATGGCCTTCTACAAGAAGCTCGGCGAGATCCTGTAATTCGTACCAATTCGCAATCATAAAGTTTGCAACCACCTTGGTCTTGCGGGCTGGAATCCGGCTTGATTCGTTGCCGTTACCTCTGGTAGCGGCAACTCATCAAACCAAATTCCCGCTCCACAATACCGGCGGCGGGTTACTAACCTTTAGATTGCTCATTGGTATCAACATCAACCCCGCGGGGGAGGCGGTCCAAACGGGCT
This sequence comes from Victivallaceae bacterium, assembly GCA_031547325.1. GTDB lineage: Bacteria > Verrucomicrobiota > Lentisphaeria > Victivallales > Victivallaceae > JAVBQJ01. The sequence continues at coordinate 2,649 of JAVBSD010000465.1, forward strand.
TCCTCCCCCGCGGTTTTTTGTGTTTTTATTCCGGTCGAACTTGACACCGGGAAGGCGCGGCGCTATCTTTCCCACGTCGAGCAAAACTTTCCACTTATTGGCAAGGCTTTACCCGAAAACGGCATTGCGGCGGGGCTCCCGCGACGATATATTCATGGACAGAACCCCGGAACCGCAACACGAAGGAGAATGAACAATGGAACAATTGGCTGTTTACGGCGGAACCCCCGTCATCGCCCCCGGCGAACTCAAAGTCTGGCCGCCGGTCGATAAGTCGGACGAGGAAATGGTGCTCGACGCGCTCTACGCCCCGGTCGAAACGTTCGGCAAACACAACATGGCCTTCGGCGAGGAATTCGCCGCCTGGAACGGCAACAAGCACGCCATCTTCACCAACTCCGGCACCGCGGCATTGCACATGTGCGTGGTCGGCTGCGGCATCGGCGCCGGCGACCACGTGCTGGTCACCGCCTACTCCTGGAGCTCCAGCGCCACCTGTATCCTGCACCATGACGCGATTCCGATTTTCGTCGACATCGACTGGGACACCTTCCTGATCGATCCCAAAAAGATCGAGGCCGCGATCACCCCGCGCACCAAGGCCATCATCGTGGTCCAGCTCCACGGCCTCTGCGCCGACATGGACGCGATCATGGACATCGCCAAACGCCACAACCTCTACGTGATCGAAGACGCCTGCCAGGCCCACGGCGCCATGTACAAAGGCAAAAAAGCCGGCAACCTCGGCCACTGCGGCGCTTTTTCGCTGAACCAGAACAAATGCCTCTCCTCCGGCGAAGGCGGCATCTTCGTCACCAACGACGACCAGATCAATGAAAACGCCGCCAAGCTGTGGAGCTTCGGCGAGACCGCCAAGCCGAACCAGAGGCGCGACTATCACGCCTACGCGCTCGGCTGGATGTACCGCAACAACGAAATCACCGCGGCTTTCGCCCGGTCGCAGTTCCGCAAGTTCCCCCAATACTTCGAGATATTGCGCGCCAACGCCCTCCACCTGATGGAGCGGCTCCGCGGCGTCAAAAATCTGCTGCTGCCGGTGGAGCCGGAAGGATGCGTGCATAACTTCTACAACTTCAACCTGCGATTGGACTTCGACAGCATGGGCATCTCCGACCCGGTCGAACAGGTGCGCTTCCGCGACGCTTTCGCCCACGCGGTGGTTTCCGAGGGCGTGGTCGGCGGGGTGTGGCAGCGTTTCATCCTGCCGGAAATGACCGTCTTCCAGGCCAAGAACGCCTATGGGATGGGGTATCCGTGGAGCATTCCCGGCGCCGACGAAGGCGTCGATTACACTCCGGAGAATTTTCCGGTCGCCCTGAAATACAGCCGCTGCCACATGTCGATCGTTCAGGCGCTGCGCGCGCCGAACGGACTGGATATGGCCGAAAAGGCGGCGCAGGGCATCCTCAAGGTCTGCAACAACCTCGACAAAATCGATCCGGACCGGATCCTGAACAAATAGGAGCATCGTCATGAGCAACGCAGCGAAGCAACCCCTGACCCTGGGATGGAGCAGCGCCGACCTGACCCCGGAAGCGCGGGTCAACCTGGTCGGACAATTCAACATGCGCCCGTCGGAAGGCGTGCTCGATCCGGTCACCGCTTCGGTGCTGGTGCTCTCGAAATGCGATTCCGACGCCGTGATCCTGGTATCGTGCGACGCGGTCAGCGTCGTGCCGCCGGTGATCACCGGCGTGCGGGAGCGGCTCGCCGCCGAAGCCCCGGAGATTCCGACCGGCCGGATGCTGGTGGCGGCGACCCACACCCACACCGCGCCGGACCAGGGCGGCTACTGGGGCTATCCCCTGGACGGGCTGATGCCGGTGGAGCAATACATCAAATTCATGACCGGACGGCTGGTCGAAGCGGTCAAGGCGGCGTGGCTGGCGCGCAAGCCGGGCAGCGTCGCCTGGGGCTACGGGTTCGCGGTGGCGTCGCATCAGCGGCGCACCCGCTACTTCCCGGCGCGCCGCGAGCGGCAGCACCTGGCCGGGATGAAAACCGAGCGCAACGTCTCCATGTACGGCGCGACCGACGACCGGGATTTCGCCGGGTTCGACGGCGGCGAAGATCATTCGCTGCAGACGCTGTTCACCTTTGACGCCGGCGGCAAAGCGACCGGCGCGGTGGTCAACCTGCCTTGTCCGTCCCAGGAAACCGAGAGCATGTATCAGATTTCGGCCGATTTCTGGTGTGAAACGCGGGCCGCGCTGCGGCAGCGTTTCGGCGAAGGGTTCGGCGTTCTCGGGTTGTGCGCGGCGGCGGGCGACCTGTCGCCGCACATCCTCTATCACCAGCGGGCGGAGGAGCGGATGCGCGAATTGCGCGGCTTGTCCACCCGGGGCGAAATCGCCCGGCGGATCGTCGACGAGGTGATCGGGCAGTTCGAAACGGTCAAGGAAACGCGGAGCGGCGACCTTGAGCTGGACGGCGAACGGTTGACTCTGGAGCTGGACCGCCGTTTCATTTCCGACAAAGAAATGCACGAGGTGCGGGTGGCGTTGGCCGAGCTGGAGATCATTCCGGCGTCGACCTCCGAAGATCCGGCGATGCGTCTGGCGGAAAACAGTTCGCGGTTTTCCCGCCGTCAGCGCTGCCGTCAGGTGATGCGGCTTTACGACGAGCAGAAGCTCAAGCCGACGTTGACCACCGAAGCGGTGGTACTGCGGATCGGCGATCTGGCGATTGCCAGCGACAGTTTCGAGTTGTTCAGTGATTTCGGGATCCGCATTCAGTCGCGGAGTCCGGCGCTGCAGACGATGACGGTTCAGTTGGCGGGGACGCCGTATGCCGACAATTCGATGTATCTGGCGACGGAGCGGGCGTTGGCGGGGGAGAGTTATTCGGCGAATATCTACTGCAACGCGGTGTCGCCGGCGGGCGGACAGCAGTTGGTGGAGGCGACGCTGGCCTCTCTTCACCGCCTCTTCCCCCAAAAATAAAAAAATTAAAAAAACAAAAGGGGCGCCCAAAGGGCGCCATGGTCCAGGTTGGACTTTGCTGGCGCGGTCCAGCCGCGGAGGCTGGTCGCCCATCTAAATGGGCGAAACTCTAAGGAAGCCCGGCCGGCCGCGCCATCGAAGCGCGCAACAAAGACCTCAGGAATCCCAAAGGGAAAAACGTACCACTATGAAATATTCGATGATGACCTATTCGATGGCCCGCCAGGGAGCGGGGGTCGAGGAAATTATCCAGGCGGCGGTCGATTTCGGTTATGACGGGATCGACTGGGTGACCAATTATGGCCGGAGTGCCGCGGAGTTGCGGCGGCGGAGTGCCGACGCGGGGTTGCCGGTGGTGGCCTACACCTTTTTTCTCGGCCGGTTTCAGGAGGGCCAAAAGGATTGGGTGAGCGACGCCTGCCGCGAGCTCGATTTGGCGGCTGAGCTGGGTGCGCCTCTGATCATGGTGCCGACGTTGCCATTGAGCCGGGCCGCGACCCGCGAGGATGGGCGGAAAATGTGGATCGAGGCGATGGCCCGGGTGACTGAGGAGGCGAAGGTGCGCAAGTTGATCGCCACGGTGGAAAACTTTCCGGGGCTGATGAGTCCGTTTGTCACCGCGGCCGATTTCATGGCGGCGCGGCGTGAGGTGCCGGAGTTGCGTTTGACCTTTGACGACGGCAATGCTTCGGGTGGGGAATCGCCGGTCGATTCTTATCTGGCGTGTGCCGAATGGGTATGTCACGCGCATTTCAAGGACTGGACTCTGGCGGCGCCGGGGGAAGGGATGGAGCAGCTGGACGGTCGTTATTTTGTTCCGGCGTTGATCGGCGAGGGGGTGGTCGACACTCCGGCGGTGCTTGGGGCGATGCGCGACAGGGGGTATGCCGGGTACGTCAATATCGAGTATGAGAACAATCATTATTCGGCAAGGGAGTCGATGCGGAAGGCGATTGAGTATCTGCGTGCGCTGGAATGAACCTCCCCCAATAATACTGATGTGACCCCAAAAGTTGGACAGCCTTTTGGGGGCACGTCACCAAGCAAGGCCGACTATTTTTTTATTTTTGGGGAGAGGAAACTTCGAGCATGCGCACCGCGCGCTTTCCCGCATGAAACGCATTGATATTCTCCTGAATCACCGCACTCTTCTCATTGAAACAGTCACAAATCGCCTCCTCGACCACCCGGTCGAAGTCCTCCTTGTCGCTGCCCTCCAGGAAAAAGTCGCGCATCACCGTCGCCAACGCGCCCAGCAAAACCGAGTTGGCGCAACGCGCCGAGCCAAGCTTGCGGGCAATGTCCGACGCCGGCAAATGATAAATCCGCAGCTCACGCTCGTCATTGGCCGGCGGCGCAATGGTCGAAGAGTCGTAAATCACCACCCCGTGCGACTTGAGCTCCGGCAAAAAACGGTCCAGCGACGGCTGATTCAACGCGATCAGAAGATTGCACGCGCCATCCACGAAAGGCGACCCCACCTCCTCGCGGCTCAAGACCACCGAGCAGTTGGCCGTGCCGCCGCGCATCTCCGGCCCGTAACTGGGCAGCCACGAGACCTGGAAATTGCGCAGCTTGCTCATCGTGGCAATCATGATCCCGAGCGATAATACCCCCTGGCCTCCGAACCCGGCGATCTTGATCCGGCGTTCGCGGGTGAAGACCGCCGAAGGATTGCGGAAATCATCGTCGACCGCCCGGTCGACCTCGACCGGATAAAGAATTTCCTTGACCTGCTCGGGATCGTAAATGCCGGTCGGCCGCCGCACCGGATCACGCTCTTCGGCGATATCCTTGAAACAGCCGAGCGGAAAATAACGGGTCATCTGCTCGTCGATGAATTCATTCATCCGCACCGCGTCAAGCTTGAGGTTGACCGGACAGCCGGCAAGACATTCGACCAGTGAAAACCCCTTGCGGTCGATGGAGTTAGAGATCGCCTTGCGCACCGCGGCACGCGCTTTGCGGATGTTGCTGACCGTGCTCAACGCGACCCGTTCGACGTAGACCGGAGCGTCCAGCGCCGACACCATTTCACAGACCTTCAGCGGGAACCCCTCGTTGAAGACCGAACGCCCCTCCGGCGAAGTCTGGGTTTTCTGCCCCGGCAGCGTGGTCGGAGCCATCTGCCCGCCGGTCATGCCGTAAATCGCGTTGTTGACGAAAAATACGGTCAGCGTTTCGCCCCGGTTCGCCGCCTGGATGAAGTGGTTGAAGCCGATCGCGCCGAGGTCGCCGTCGCCCTGGTAGCCCAGCACCAGCGTTTCCGGGTTGGCGCGCAACAGCCCGGTCGCCACCGCCGGCGCGCGGCCGTGCGGCACCGAAATGCCGAAGCAGTCGAAGTCGTAGTAGGCGAAGACCGAACACCCCACCGGCGCGATCACCACCGTCCGGTCCTTGACCGCGAAGTCCTCGATGGCTTCGGCGATGAGCTTGTGGAGAATCCCGTGGCCGCAGCCGGGACAGTAATGCATGTTGGTCTGATTGTCGCCGGGGCGGCGCTCGAAAGTTTCGAAAAAGCCCCGGGAACGGCCGCAGACGATCCGTTCCGCCATCATTTCACCTCATCGGAAAGTTTTTTCACCCGTTCGACGATCTCTTCGACGCCGGGGATGTTGCCCCCCATGCGGTTGATCAGCTCGACCGGACGCGAACAGTCGATCGCCAGCTTGAGATCCTCGATCATCTGGCCTGAGCTCATTTCGACCGACGCCAGGAACCGGGCGCGGCCGGCGGCGCGGCGGCAGGCCTCGCGCGGAAACGGGAACAGCGTGATCGGACGCAGCACCCCGACCTTGAGCCCCTCCTCGCGCAGCCGCTTGGCGGCGGTGCGCGCCAGACGGCTGGAGATGCCGTAGGCGACCAGCACGATTTCGGCGTCGTCGAGGTCGTATTCGGCCGCGCGCTGCTCGCGCTCGCAAATGTCGGCGTATTTTCGCTGCAACCGCCGGTTGACCTCCTCAAGCTGGTCGGCTTCGAGGTGGATCGAAGAATAATAGTTGCTCCGCGGCAACCCGGGCGCCAACGCTCCCGCCGGCAGCTCGCGGCGTCCCGGCGCCGGTTCGGGCAGCGCCAGCGCCTCCATCATCTGCCCGACCACCGCGTCGGCGAGGATGTACACCGGAGTGCGGTAGCGCTCGGCCAGCTCGAAGCCGAGGCCGGCGAAGTCGCACATTTCCTGCGCCGACGCCGGGGCCAGCACCGGACAGCGGTAACTGCCGTGGCCGCCGCCCTTGACCACCTGGAAGTAATCGGCCTGCTCCGGGGCGATGTTGCCGAGCCCCGGGCCGCCGCGGGTGATGTCGACGATCAGAGCCGGCAATTCGCTGCACGCCAGGTAGGAAACGCCCTCCTGCTTGAGGCTGATGCCCAGCCCCGAGCTGGCGGTCATCACCCGCCGCCCGGCGGCGGAGGCGCCCATCACCATGGTGATGGCGGCGATTTCGCATTCGGCCTGAAGAAAGGTCCGGCCGAGCTTGGGAAAGTAACGCGCCGCGGTATGGGCGATTTCACTCGCCGGCGTGATCGGGTAGCCGAAAAAACATTCGCATCCGGCCAGCAACGCGCCGTAGACCACCGCTTCATTGCCTTTCAGGAGCAGTTTATTGGTATTCTGCATGGTTCATTCTCCCGGTTCCGGCAGAATTTCCACCACGGTCACAGCGCCCGGTTCGGGGCAGGTGTAGAAGCACGACGCGCAGCCGATGCACCCCGAGCCCTGGTAGAAAGCGGTCGGAAATCCCATTCTGTTGAGCTGGACGCCCATTTTCAGCACTCCGCGCGGGCAGGCGCCGACGCAGCGCTCACAACCCTTGCACTCGTCGAACGCGATGTCGACACGGAAGGTTTTTTTCATCATAATCCTCCGAAGATCGGAATAATATACACCACCGCCGCCGCGATGCAAAATATTCCGGCGATTTTGTCGTTAAATCTAGGGTTGCGGCCATTGCAAATGGCGGGCGTTCGTGTTATATTCGTTCATGTTTGAACTCAACCCCTTTTCAATTTCGAGGTAAAGGTGAAAATCTCGCGGACTCTGATTGTCCCGGCGCTCCTGGCCGCCGTTATCGCCCTGGCCGACGATGGTCCTGATTTTCTGCTCGCCGCCACCGAGCCGGTGGTGGTAACCGAGGAGATGCGCGATCAGGGCCGCCGCAACGTCGAAGATGTCGTCGGCCAGCTCAATGATCTGCTGCTGCCGCTCGAACGCCAGGAGATGCTCAAGCAGCGCCGCGCCAGCAGCAAACCGGAGCTGACCGTGGTTCTGGGGCCGCGCCCGGTCGCGGCCGAGGGCGAAGACGCCGCCACCGCCGAAAAACAGCGCGCCACGCTGATCTACCAGTGCCGTTACAACCGCGCCGAATGGCTCCGCGACGCGCTGGAAATCATCCTCTCCGACGGCTACGTCGAATACAACGACGAAAAAAACCAGCTGGTCATCAACGACCTGGCGGAAAAAATGGACGAATTCACCCAGGTCATCCTGGCCGTCGACCGCCCCTCGCCGCAGGTGCTGATCGAAGCGCGGGTGGTCGAATTCATCCTCTCCGACGGCATGCAGCGCAACCTGTCGGTGAACTACGAGGCGCGCCAGGGCGGCACCGACGGCATGGGCAACGCGATTCCCCTGGACAGTTCCGGCGGCGGCACCGGCAGCCCGCTCGGCGCCGATTCCACCAGCGCCGGCGCGGCGATGAACTGGTATCCCTATATCTCCGGCTCCGGCAACCGCGACCTCAACGTGACCTTCCAATGGCTGATGACCGCCCAGGACGCGCGGCTGCTGAGCGCCCCCAACATCGTGATTTCGCGCAATGAAACCGCCCGGATCACCACCGGCCAGGACCTGCCGATCCAGAGCTTCAACACCTCCAACAGCGGGCTGACCACTTCGACCAGCTACAAGCGCGTCGGCGTGACGCTGCAGGTCGAACCCAGCCTGATCAACCGCGACAGCGTGACCCTGCGGGTCTTTCCGGAGGTCTCCAACGTCATCCAGTACCAGCGGTTCACCCAGGGCGACAGCACCTTCCAGGTTCCGGTGATCACCGTCCGCAGCATCGAAACCCAGCTGACGCTGGAGGACGGCCAGATCATCATGCTCGGCGGCCTCTACGACACCCGCGAATCGATCCAGCAGGAACGGCTGCCCTTCCTGTCGGACATCCCCTACATCGGCGAATTGTTCACCTCCAAGTCCACCGCCAAGGAACTGACCCAGCTGGTCTTTTTCCTGCGGGTCCACATCCTGCAGCCCGAAGAACTCGACAGCGGCATGATTTACGACCCGGTCCAGGTCATGGACGAAATGCAGGCGGTCAGCCGCATTTTCGGCAACTCCTCGATCGTGCCGAAGCTGGAGTCCACCATCGAAAAGGTCAAGTCGGAATTCATCGCGACGCCGGAACGCGACAAGAAGCTGCGCGACGAGGCCGCCGCCGAAGACAGTTCGCGGCCGGTTCACGAAATGGCGCGGGAATTCGAGTGAGGCGGCGCCGATGAAAAGCAAATTCAGACGCCGGTTTCTGCGCTGGCTGCTGCTGATCGTCGTCGTCGCCGGAGCCTTCGGCGGCTGGTGGTACTGGCGTTCGCGGCGGGCGGTGGTCAGCGACGGCGCCGAACCCTAGGCTGCTGAGGAACCACCGAGGTCTATGGAGGCTCCATGCCGATCGTCACGCAGGTCAAGGTCCGGCAGCCGGCAGACGGCGATCTCGTCGCCGACACGTTCGTGGTGTCCGGGATCGGCGCGGGGTTCGAGGGCACGGTGGGGCTTCGCGTCCTCGACGCTCGGGGCAACGAGATCG
>JAVBSD010000162.1:0-3811 GCA_031547325.1 Victivallaceae bacterium
AATGGCGGAATCGGCGCCGGCCAGAGCGCCGGGCAGCGGACCGCAGCGGTTGAGCTCCCGCAGGGATTCGCGGTTGCGCGCCGCCACCAGCCGGCATTGCGCCGCCAGGCGGTAAATACGCTTCCGGATGGCGGCGGCGCGGTGCGTCTCCCAGATGCTCCGGAGCTTGGGAAACAGCGGCCGCAGCAGCCGGCACAGCCGGAGCCGCCAACCGGCAAGCCGGACATAATAGGGGTTCAGCGTGTCGCTCATGCCGACCTGCCAGATGATGGTCGTGAGCCGGCGTTTCTGCGCCATTTTCAGGAGTGCGCACCCTTGTTCGGGGTAATCCGACAACCCGGTCGCGCCGGCCCAGATGTACACGTCGAATCCGGCGACGGCCCGCGCAAATTTCCGAATGGGATAGGCCGGATCGAAACCGTAGAGCGGGATGGTTTGAACGCCGAATTTGCGCCGGCACTCCGTTTCCTGTTTGGTGGAAACGGTGATTTCCGCGTCGGGCCGGGCCCGGCGAACGATGGAAATCACGTTGGCGATGATGGCTTCGTCGCCGATGTTGTCGCACCCCAGAGGAATCCCGCCCAGAAGAATTTTCATATAGCCTTTCGCTGTTGCCACTAAGAACATTACAGCGAAAATGACAAAAAACAATCTCTAAAATTCAGATTTTTTCGACTTTGTGCAAAAAACTGCAAAAACGGCGGCGAATCAGCTCCCCAGCGCCTCGGCCAGTTTTCTCTCCGTCTCCGCCAGCTCCGCCAGCATCGCCTGGCGCACCGGCCGGGCGCGCTCCGCAAACCCCGGATCATTCAACAGCCTGGTCATCTGCTCCGTCATCGCCGCATAATCCACCTGATCGGTCGAACCGCAGCAGGACAGGCCGAACCGCCGCAAAAAAGCGTCGATTTTGTCGCCGCGGGAGATGCCGATCCCCGGCACCAGTTCGTTGGTTCCGAAAATCAGCAGATGCAGCCGGCTGCTGATGACCAGGTCGCAGCCGCCGGCCACGGCCTGCACCTCCTCCGGCTCCGGGAAACCGGTCAACAGCGCCGACTCCGGATGAGCCATCTTGTCCCGGAGGACGCTTAAAACCGGATGGTCGGTTTTGAGGTTCATCGGCACCAGCACGAACAGCAGCGACGGATCGCGGACGGCCGCGGCATCCATCCAGGCGGCGAAGCTGTCCAGGTCGCGGACGGGACTCTGCGACGCAAGACAGACGGCGATTTTCCGCGGCGCCTGCCGGTAACGCCGCCGGTCCGCCTCATCCGGCCAGGCCAGGCATTCCGCCGAAACCGCCGTCTGCAATATGGCGGAATCGGCGCCGGATATGGCGCCGGGCAGCGAACCGCAGCGATTGAGCGCCTGCAGGGACTCGGCGTTGCGCGTCACCACCAGCCGGCATTGCCCGGCCAGACGGTAAATACGCTTCCGGGCGGCGGCGATCCGACGCGCTTCCCAGGCGTTCCGCAAATTGGGCAGCAACGGCCGCAGCAGCCGGCACAGCCGCAGGCGCTTGCCGGAAAGCCGGAAATAGTAGGGGTTCAGCGTGTCGCTCATGCCGACCTGCCAGATGATGGTCGCGACCCGGTGTTTCTGCGCCATTTCCAGGAGTGCGCACCCCATATCGGGATAATCGGACAATCCGGTCGCGCCGGCCCACATGTACACGTCGAACCTGGCGACGGCCTGCGCAAACTCCCGCACAGGATAGGCCGGGTCGAAGCCGTAAAGCGGAATGGTCCGGACGCCGAATCTGCGCCGGTACTCCGCTTCCTGTTTGGTGGAAACGGTGATTTCCGCGTCGGGCCTGGCCCGGCGGACGATGGCGATTGCGTTGGCGATGATGGCCTCGTCGCCGATGTTGTCGCATCCCAGGGGAATGCCGCCCATCAGGATTTTCATATCTTCTCCCGCTGTATTTTTTCTGAAACTTCCGTGCCGGCCGGCACATTCCGTCACGAACGCTTGATGGCTTCCTTCAAGCGGCGGATCAGGGGACGCACGCCAGGCAGTGCGCGCAAAAAATTATGCACCGGCGAATCGCACAGCCGGACCCGCCACAAGTCCAGCCGGGTGGTATGCTTCCGCAACGGATAGCCGTGCTCCCGCGCCAGCTCCCACAAATCCTCCAGATAATCGTCGCGGCGATGAAACACCAGCACCTTGGCCACGTACCGGCGCTCGGCTTCGCGCCGGTAGCGCTCCACATCCAGCACACTGGCAAAGGCGTCGGTCCGGCCCAGAATATCGAGCGTCAGCAGCGTCCGGCAGCACTTCTTGCAAACCGAGCAATTCTCCGCCAGCACATCGTGGCCGTTGCACACATTCAAGTAGCGGCGCGCCGGGTCCCAGGAGAGCAGCAGTTCGGTTTTCTGCGGCCGCGACCAGTTATTCTCCGTCGGCACGATCCGCATGCTCTCGGTTGAAAAATAAGGCAGGAGGAGCGGTTCGATGAGCGAAGTGTCGCGCTTCTCGCCCAACTCGAAGACGCTGTGCCGCATCCGGCGGTAATTCCGGCCGCTGGAGGCCATGTAGTACAAACGCAAGCCGCGCTGAAACAGGAGCGCCGTCCCCGGCGTCACCAGCGAACAGCCCTCCAGGTGCCCCATTTCGTGAAAGGTATGCACATTGGAATCCACCGGAATGCACGGCAGCCCCACTTCGCCGGCAAACTTCGCCAGCGAGTCGAAGCGGGCGTAAAAACGCTGCCGGATCTCCTCTTCATTCTGCTGAAAAGTCATGCCGTGAGAGCCGACGTTGAAGGTAAAAAGATGGGTTATTTTCCCCTCCGGCGGCACTTCGGGCCGGACAAAATAACGGTGGATCGCGGTCAGCGAATCGATGCCGCCGGACAAGCCGGTTCCCACACCGGCATTGCCGGAAGCCGGGCGTCCGTCCACCGCGTCGGCCGTCACCCGGATCGTCCGGTAGACCGGATTGAACGAATTCAGGATGGGAATCACATTGTCGTTCAGACTCTCCAGCAGCAGAGCGGAAAGCGGCCCGGCGATATGCAGCGGCGTCCCCTTGAGCATCGCCGGCAGCAGCAGCGCGACCGCAAAAGCGTCGTAACGTTCGGTTTCCGCCATGGCGGCGCAGGCGGCGGGAAACTCGTAGTAACACTCCCGCGAACGGCCGTCATCCTCGACCTCCACCGCCACTCTGAGCCTGCCGCCGCACTCACGGGAGCCGATCTTTCCAATTCTCATATCAAAATGCCCCTTCCCCAAACCGGCATTCACATTTTAACCGTCTCCACAATATGTCCACGGGGAAATATAGCACGCCATCGGCGAATTTTCTGCGAAAATCCGCCGAAGATTCCATTTTTCATCGTTTTTTCCGGAAAAGTTGCCGCACTTCGGACAAAGAGATTTATTCCCGAATCGCACCGGAAGATTTTCCGCGGCGCGGCGACCGCTGGCGCGATCTTTGGTATTTGCGGTGCAAATCCTGAATCTCCGGATGTATGCCATTTTTATGTGAACACAAAAAATGGCATCCCCACGGGGATTGCCCTGTGCTTCTCGGCTTCGCCTGCGATGCTCGCGCCCGGCTGCGCCGCCGAACCCTTTTGGGTTCAAGATCGCTGGCGCGATCTTTAGGATTTGCGGTGCAAATCCTGAATCCCCGAGCGCATGCCATTTTTATGTGAACACAAAAATGGCATCCCCACGGGGATTCGAACCCCGGTTGCCGGGATGAAAACCCGGTGTCCTAGGCCTCTAGACGATAGGGACGCGTCAAGAAAACGATTTTTAATATACCATGAAACCAGGGTTTGTCAAGCAGAAAAAACCGCTTTCTC
>JAVBSD010000026.1:0-9000 GCA_031547325.1 Victivallaceae bacterium
CGTTTCGACGGTCTGGAAGTTGTCGTCTTCGCCGGGGTAGCCGATCACCACGCCGGCCAGCGCGCGCATGCCGGCCGGAACCCCGGCCCGGGCCGCCAATTCGGCGTTGCCGACCAGGCCCAGGGTCGGAGAGAACACGTAACACGACCCCAGCTCCAGCGCGGTCGCCGCGAAACACACGGCGGTGGCGGCGCAAGCGGCGTTGGCCACGCTGAAACCGCTGGCCGGCGCCGAGATCAGGATCAACACCGGCGCGCCGTAAAGCGGCAGGTAGCCGGGCCGCGCGGCGTACCGGCGCAGCAACTCATTGCCGGATTTCTTCAGCGATTCCAGCGCCCGGACGTTGAGCTCCCTGAGAAGGTTCCGGTTGGTGATGATGCTGATATGAAAATTGCCGGATTTGGGGGCGCGGTTGGCGGCGGCGGCCAGGGTTTCCAGTTTGGCGTCCTCGACCGGGCGGTCGGCGTAACTGCGTACACTGCGGCGGCTTTCGATGGCTTTCAATGCGTCCATGACTCAAGTTCCCCTTATTCTTCGGTCAAATAGTATACACCCGGTTTCGACAAGATGCAATTATTCGGGCATGGTTCCGGGGGTGGTTTCGCGGCACAGCCGGCGGTAGGCCAGCGGCGTCCGCCCGAAACGGGCGCGGAAAGCGCGGTGGAAACCGGCGCTGTCGCCGAAGCCCGCCGCCCGCGCCACCGCCGCCACCGGCAGATCGGTCGACTGCAATTGCAGCGCGGCATAGCGCAGCCGGTAGGCGGTCAGCAGCGTTTGAAAGCCGTTGCCGGTGGCTTCGCGCACCGCGTGAATGGTCCGGCTCGGACTCAGGTGCAGCACCCTGGCCAGATCGGCGACCGAGGGATTTTCCCGGCAGTGCCGCCTGAGGTAAGCGTGGATGAACGCGCCGCGCTCCGGCGGCGCGCCGGGCGGCGTTTTTTCATCGGCGTCGAGCCATTCGCCGAGGCGCGCCGCCAACTGCCGCAGCCCTTCCATAACCAGTTCGAGCTCGGCCGCGTCGGTTTCATCCCCCTCCGGCGCTTCGCCGGCGCCGTCGGCGATACAGGCGAACGGCAGCTTCCCGGCCGGCGGCCGCCGCCAACCGGCGACCAGAATCAGCACCGGGCGGTTGCGGCGGTAGAGCGGCACCGCCCATTCCAGCAAGCCCGCGTGACAGAGCTTGAGCACCCCGTCGCGATGGCTCCAGATGTCGCGCCTCAGCACGTTGACGTCGAATTCGACGCAGCGGCAGTGGTCGCGCTCCTTGGCCGGCCGGCAGGCGGTATGGCGGTGGACGAAACGCTCCGGCCCCAGCAGCGTAATGAATTCACCCGCCAGGTCGTAGAGCGTCACCCGGGTCCGGCTCCAGGTTTCGAAGCAGCGGACCGCCTGTTCCGGAATCGACAGCATGATAACGCCTTTTATTGTTTTTTACCGGATAATTTACCGCAAACAGCATTTTTTGCAAATTTTTCGACCGCAATCGCTCTGGCATTCGCGCCGTGTTTGAGATATAATAATAACAAAGGAAGGATTCTCATATGGACGGATCAGCGCCGCGTTTCATCCGGATTGCCGCAAGCAATTCTTCCGAAAAGGATCGGCAGGCGGCGGATTTCGTCTGTTCCGGAAGCCATGACGAACTTTTGATCAACCGGGCTGTCGCCTCGTTGACTCACGGCGGCACCCTTCAGCTGCTCGACGGCGATTACCATATCGACAGCTTTCCCAACGAAGGAAATTCCGCGGTTTTTTTCGGCTTCAATCACGGCAATGCGCGCGTCGTCAACCTGATCGGCTCGACGGAAAACAAAAGCTACAACACCCGCTTCGGCGTGACGATCCATGTTTCCAAGGAAGCGATCGGCGCGATGGACGCGTCCGGGGTCTGCCGCGTCTTTTACGGCTGCTCCGCCAAACCGGAGGCCCCCGGCGACTTCTACACCTACACCCATGTCAACAACGTCAATTTCGAGAATTTCTATCTCCTGCTTTACGACGCCTCCAAACCCGTCCGGGGGATCGATTGCGCCAATTTCGGGGCGGCGGAGATCCGGCAGGTCGGGATTTACACGGAACAATATTTTCACGACCGTTTTATGCACCTCCGCCCGGCCACCCCGTGCGCGGGCAGCATCGGGGTCTGGTCCGTTCCGAGCTCCAACGATGAAATGGCCCGCATCGGATACGACACCGTCAACGTCGGCGGCTTGCACACCGGATTTTTCTGCGACGGCGTCGACCATCTGATCATGACGACCTGTTCCGCGGCGCGGTGCTGTTACGGCTACGTGTTCCGCTCCGGCGCCAAAACCCTCACCATGATCAACTGCTGCGACGAGGGCAACACCCACCTGCCGCAATTCATCGGCACGGGGCATCTCAGCTGCATCGATTTCAACATCGAACGCTTCAACGCCGATTATATTCCCCTCGATCCGGAGGGCAATCCGGAAGCGCAAGCCACGGAAGAACCCGCCGGCGGCTGGCACGGCTTCCTCTCCTATACGCTCCAGGGCTCCGCGTTCGGCCTGCGCCGTTTCTGGAAGCCGGGGCACGGGGTGAATTTTCAGACGGTCAACCTGTCCCGCTCCAGGGCCGTCCGGAGCGAAGCTCCCGAGTATCTTGAAACCTATTTCGATCCCGCAACCAATAAAACGCTGACCTGGAACGAAACGTCCTGGGTGGACGCAATGGGAAACATCATCCCGTAAACAGGAGATTTTGCATGTATCACAGCGAAAAAGAGCAGGTCGCATATTTTATGCGCCGGCTCTACCGGCAGTTTTTGACCACCACCAGCGGCGGGAATATTTCCTGCCGGACCGCGGACGGCAACATCGCCATCACCGCCTCGCAGACCGATAAATGCGAACAGAGTCCCGAAACGATCGCCATCGTCGCCCCGGACGGAAAATCGTTGACTCCGGAACTGAAGCCGAGCATCGAAACCGGATTGCATCTGGCGGTCTATGCCGCGCGTCCGGACATACAGGCCATCGTGCACGCCCACCCGCCGACCGCGACCTTCGTTTGCGCGGCCGCGGAGCATCGGCTGAATACGCATCTGACCGCGGAAGCCTACGCCATCACCGGGGACGCGGTGCGCATTCCCTACGCATTGATGGGGACGCCGGAGCTGGCGCGGCTGGTCGCGGAACAGCTGCGCCATTGCGATTGCGGCCTGATGGAGAACCACGGCGTGATCGCCGTCGGCCCCGGCCTGCTGTCGGCCTTCGACAAAATGGAGCTGCTGGAAAACGCGGCCAAGCAGACCCTGATGTCGTACACGCTGCCCGCCCGCAGTCTTACCGGCGCCCAATTGTCGCAGATCGACCAGTTCATGAAACGAAAAAAGGATGAAGCATGAAAACGGTCAAAGTTCAGAAGCTGACCCGCGACGCTTTCCGCCGTTACGGTGCTTATGCCCCGCTGATCGACCCCCTGGACGAAGAGGCGGCCGGGCCCAAAGAGGCGGCGACCGTGCTGTTCCGCGATTTGCTCCAGCAGGATCTCGACGGCGGGATTCCCTCGTATTCCACCTGCCGGGTGCTGCCGCGCCCGATGCTGATCACCGAGGCGGAATTTCACGATCATACCTGCGAAGTCGCGATTCCCCTGGACGGGGACGCGATCTTCTGGTTCGCACCGGCGACCGCCGGCAAAGACTTTCCCGCCGGCCGGGTGGAGGCGTTTCATGTCCCGCAGGGCTGCGCGGTTTCGATCCGCCGGGGCGTCTGGCACCATGCGGCCTACGCCGTCGGCGGCCGGCCGCTGAATGTGCTGATCGTCCTGCCGGAACGCACCTACGCCAACGACGCCTACGGCGTCGCCCTGCCCGCGGATGAACAGATCGCAATCATACAGTGAGGAGATGACGATGGACAAAGTACGCTATTCCAGGGAGCTTCCGGTGGTCCGCGAAGCCGATGTGGTGGTGGTCGGCGGCGGCCCCGGCGGCCTCGGCGCGGCGTTGATGGCGGCCAGGAGCGGCGCCAAAGTGCTGCTGGTGGAAAAAGCCGGGCTCCCCGGCGGCATGGCCTCGATCGGCGAAATCAACCCGTTCATGACCAACCACCTCAACGACGTCAGCATGGACCACCCGGTCTACACCGAATGGGTGGACAGAATGACCGCCTGGCTGGAACCCGAATCCCGCGCCGAAACGACTCGCCGCCTCGGCGACTGGAGCCGGTTTTTCATCCACAAGGAATACGCCGCGCTGGCCGCCGAGGAGCTGCTCCGGGAAGCCGGCGTCGAACTCCTCTATCACCACGAGCTCGCCGACGCCGTCGTCGAAGACCGCAACATCACCGCCTTGATCCTCTCCGGCAAATCCGGCCCGGTCGCGGTCAAAGGCAAAATTTACGTCGACTCCACCGGCGACGGCGACCTCGCCGCCCGCGCCGGCTGCCGCTTCGAAATCGGCAACGCCGAAGGCTACTGCCAGCCGATGACCTTGTGTTTCAAGCTCTCCGGAGTCGCCATCCCGCCCGGCGGCGTTTTCGACCCCGCCTGGCGCGATCCCATGCAGCAGGCTTATCTCGCGGCCCAGCGCTCCGGCGAACTCTCCTGCCCCCGCGAAAACCTGCTGCTCTTCCCCGGCTTCGCCCCGGACCTGGTCCACTTCAACACCACCCGAGTCATCAAGCACGACGCGACCGACGGCGCCAGCTATTCCGAAGCGACCGTGATCGCCCGCGAACAGCTCCGCGAGCTGCTGCGCTGGCTGCGCCGGGAAATCCCGGAATTCAAACACGCCCAGCTCGCCTCGATGGCGGCGCAGCTCGGCGTCCGCGAAAGCCGCCGCATCACCGGCATCGCCTACGCCACCCGCGCGGTCTTCGAGCAACGCGCCCGCTTCGAGGACGCCGTCGTCCGCTGCAACTACCCGATCGACATCCACAATCCGACCGGCAGCGGCACCGAACTGGCCTACATGGAAAACCACGAATTCTACGAACTGCCCTACGGCTGCATCGTCCCGGCGGATTGCCGCAACCTGCTGATCGGCGGGCGGTCGATTTCGGTGGACCACGCCTTGCACAGCAGCATCCGGGTGATGCCGCCGGTGATCTCCCTCGGCCAGGCGGCGGGAATCGCGGCGGCGCTGACCGCCGGGCGCGGAATCGCCCCGGCCGAACTCGACGGCAGGGAAATCCGCCGCCGGTTGATCGACGCCGGAGCCAGGCTGGAGTAGCAACTACTCCGGGCGATATTCGTCGTCCCCGGGACCTATCAATCGTTCGACGGGGCGGAATTCGGGCGAAAAACAGTTTTCGCCCGGATCAAATCCGTCCCAGGTCAGCCGCGCCAGCGCCGCCATGCCGCCGAAGGCGCGGTCGGTCTGGATCGGATGGTTCCGGCTCGCCGCCGCCGCCGCGGCGAATTCGCCGAAATCGGCGCGGTAGCGCGGCGACAGCCACAGCACCAGCGGCACTTCGTAGGCGTCGGGCTCCCGGCTCTTGCTCGAACGCAAGGTGCTGGAACCGTCGTCGATGATCTCGCCATGATCGGAGACGTAAAGCATGAACCCCGGCCGGACGTCGCGCCGCAGCTCGTCGATCACCATGCCGAGCACCCGGTCGGTGAAGGCGACGGAATTGTCGTATTGGTTGACCAGCCGCGCGTACTCTTCCTCCAGGCCCGCGTTGGCCGCGTCGGCCGCGCCGTCGAACGGCCCCCATCCGGCGGGATAGCGCGACGCCGCATCGGCATGGCTGCCGATCAGGTGGAGAAAAACCACCTGCGAACTCTCCGGGGCCGCCGCCAGCGACCGGCGCAGCAGCGGAATCAGCCCGTCGTCGAAGGCGCCGTGGTCGATTTCCTGCAGATAAACCACCCGGTCGGCGCGGGCGAAGAGCATGCTGATCGGCCCGTCGTACTTGCCCCAGCGGTATTGATTGGACAGGAGATCGACCCGGAAACCGCCGGCCTTGAGCACGTCGGTCAGCGTACAGCGCGAATCCTGGCACTCCGGCCCCCGGCGGCTCATGGTCAGCAGATAGCGCAGCGCCCAGGTCGTCGTGGCGTGGGCGCTGACCGCGTCGGAGAAAACCAGCGTCTCCGGCCCCGCCGCCGCCAGCTCCGGCGTGGTGTCGCGGCCGTAGCCGTATATTCCCAGGTGGCCGCGGTTGGCCGATTCGCCGATGACGATCACTCCGACCACCGGACCGGCTTCGGGATCGAGCCGACGGATGCCGGCCGGCAATTCCGGTTCGGCGGCGATCCGTTCGAGCGAACCGAATTCCCTGCGGAAATCCTGGTACGCCCAGACCATCCGGGACACCGTGACCCGGGTCAGCGCCTTGGCCGGGTCCCCGATGACGACGTAACGCAGCGCGGTGATGCCGTACGGCAGCAGCAGCAGCAAGCCCAGCGCGGCGGTATAGCGGGTGGTCCGCATCGGATGCCGCCACAGCCGCCACAGGCCGGCGCCGCACAGCGCCAGCCCGGCCCCGGTCGCGACCAGCGGCCACGGCCCGAAGAAGGCGTTGAAGAACTCCCGCATTTCATTTTCGCTCGAAACCATGATCACCGCGATGACGTCGCCGTCGAGCTGAACCCGGAAGCGCAGCGCCGCCAGGACCGCGGCGGCGGCAACCAGCGTCATCAACGGCAGCAGCAGCGTGAGATAGATCCGGCTCCCCCAGCGCCCCAGAAACAGCGCCGGCGCCGACAGCGCCAGAAAAAAGGGCAGCGCCTGCAGGAACGCGTTGCCGAAGCTCCGGTTGACGCCGCAGGCGTACAGCGCGCCGTATTCGAGCACCGCCAGCGCCAGCAGAACCGCCAGCACGCCGAAATAGGTCTTGAGCGCGGCCCACTCGACCGGAAAACACCGCGTCAACCATTCCGCCCCGCCGCGGCCATGCAGCCACGCCGCCATGAGCCGCTCTTTCATCCATCCTCCGCAATCGCAATTCCATCTTCCCCAATATACCAAATATGCACCTGCTTTGTCAAATGACGACGCTAAAAAAATCCGACATTTTTTTCCGGCAGCCCCGGATGCCTATTGACAAATAATTAAAATCTGCTATAATATACAATGTAACACGTGTAACATTGGAATAAAACAATGACTCAGCAGGAAATCGCCAGGCGCTTAAACATATCCTACCAAACGGTTTCCAGATGCCTGAACGGGACCGGGCCGGTGGCGCCGGAAACCGCGGAGCGGATTCGGGAATTCATCGCCGTCAACGGTTATGTGCGCAATATGAACGCCCGCGCCCTCTCGGGGGGCTCGATCATGCTGATCGGCGCCCTGATCGACAGCCGCGCGCCCCAGCTGATGTTCCGGATGCTCGAACACGTGGAGCGCGAGGCCTCCAGGCGCGGCAACCGCCTGATCATCACCGAGAGCCACGACGATCCGGAAATTCTTTTCAAAAGCTATCGCGGTTTGCAGCAGTACGGGGTCAGCGGGACTCTGGTTTTCGCCCACGAATACCCGGAGCACATCGAAACGATCTACGATTTTTTCAGCCGGGAGAAGAATCTGGTCTTCATCGGCGACAATTACCTGCCGGAGATGCCGGCGATCATTTCGGACCGCAGCGAAGCGATCCGGGAAGCCGCGCGGCTGCTGCGCGGTTCGGGCAAAAGGCGGGCCGGGCTCTATTACATGGCCGGCTGCGACCAATTTTTGAGCTTCAAATCCTATCTCGCGACCTTGCGGAAAGAGTTCCCCGAGGTAAAACTCAAGGAAATCGGCGACCCGCAGACCGGGGAAGAGCTCATCGCCGCCACCGACCGGCTGATCGACGGATTCATCCTGCCGGAACGGCTGGATATGATCTTCGCGCCCAACGACTTTTACGCCGCCGCGCTGCTGCAGCGGCTGCTGCTGAGGCGAATTTGCGTCCCGGACGACATCGCCGTGGTCAGCGGCGACAATGAGCGCTTCTGCGATTTCACCGTCCCGCCGCTATCCTCGATCGAAGAGCAACTGCCCATGATCGGCGCCCGGGCGGTCGAGCTCTTGTTCAAGCTCCTGGCCGGCGAGGAACTGCCGGAAAACGAAAGACGGATCGTCTTGAACGCCAATCTCATCAACCGTGAAAGCATCGTGCGCGAAAGCTGGTCCCGCCTGCCGGGACCGGCATGGGATATCATGAATCCGGATACGAAAGGAAAACAACCTTGACTCTAAATCAATTTCCAGCCAGCAAAACCAAGAGGAAAATCATGAAAAAGATGCTGCCATTCACGCTCATAGAGCTTCTTGTGGTGATCGCCATCATCGCCATTCTCGCCTCGATGCTGCTGCCCGCGTTGAGCAAAGCGCGCGACGCGGCGCAGACGACCAAATGCCTCAACAACCTCAAAGGGACGGGGCTGACCGCGACGCTGTATTCGCAGGATTACGACGAATACACCACCCCCTACTTCAACGCCGTGTTGTGGAAGCCCTGGATCAAAATCTTCCGCGACGACTACGGCATGAGCGAAGCGTCCCTGACCTGCCCCACGGCGCGCGGCTCCAACACCGACTGGACGAAAGGGGCCAAGCCGGACTTGAATTACTCGTACGGAGTATGGTTCCGGATGGGCGGCTTCCAGATCTCGCTCCTGACCGGCATGGGCTCCGCCTCCGGGCTGCTTCAATTCGCCGATTCCTTTGCCAACGCCGACCTGGCGCTGGCCGGTGACGAACGCGATTTCAGTTGTCTCATCGAGAATCAATACGATCCGGCGATGTCCAAAAACTGGTACTATCCGGTCGAATTGAGGCACCGCGGCGGCGCGGCGGCCACGGTCGCGTTTCTGGACGGCCACGCGGAATCGCTCCGGGAAGCGGATTTCAAGGCCGACGGCGAAAGCGTCTGGAAGCCCTATTATCTCGCCTCGGAAGCAACCTGGGTCAAGTGACGGGAAGCCATATCATGATCAAATATTTTTTCGCAGCCGCCCTCTTGCTCGCCGGTGCGGCAGCCTTCGCCGCCGGCGAAGGGAATCTGCTGACCGACGCCGCCTGGCGCCACGGGACCGGCTGGC